>NZ_JAAKGQ010000011.1:0-78429 GCF_011043515.1 Sphingobacterium sp. SGL-16
CGCTGCACCATTCTTGCCATTTTTGCTGCACACATAATTACCAAAAATTGTGTATTCTGAATTACCGATTACAGCTTGGTATAAAAATCCATTTAATGGAGGAAATGAGAAAGTACCATCATTCAAGATTGACTTACGTAAAAATTTATGGTATGCGCATAATTTAGGTATAGGTGGGAATAATATTGATTTCCTTCTTAACTATTTGAAGACTTCTGACATATCTACAGTTTTAAAATGGGCTGATGAAAGAAAAAATATTTCCTATTTTCAACAGCAATACAACTCTTATGTGCCAGATATCACAGAAGGCTCTGCAAAAGGTGAAATGCTGGTCTATCGTGAATTAGAACTGAATAGTCCAAAATTGTTGAAATATATAACATCTCGGAAAATTGATTTGAATATAGCCAAATATTTCTGTCGTGAGATATTGTACATGTATGATGGTAGGTCTAAGTTTTATTCAATAGGTTTTAAAAATGACACTGGAGGATATGAACTTCGCAACTCTATCTCAAAGAACTGTATGATCAAAAAAGATATCACAACACATACAGCTAATTCAAAAGAAGTATTGTTGTTTGAAGGTTTCTTTGATCTACTTTCCTGGTATACGATTCACTGTCCTACCAGTCAAATTACACCTATTGATTATTGTGTCTTGAACTCAACGATCAACCTTGATAAAGCAATTCCATTCATAACAAATTACTCAGCAATTAGGTGCTATTTACATTTAGACAGCACTGGACGATTAGCCCATTCTAAACTCAAAAATTGGTTTTCAGATTCAGAAAAAAACATTGTTGATGAGATGGATACTATCAAGAAAAATCATCCAGACTTTTTAGGAAAAGACTTGAATGACTTCCTGATCTATTCCTAATTATTTATTTGCAAGATGTGTTTATGTAATACGCCAACAATATTGGCTATTACATAAACTATCCCGCTGGTCTATATTTATTGAACATTAAAAACAAAGATTATGAGAATTAAAATCATGAAAGACAAACACATTTCATTAAGACTTGATGAAATTGAATATAACAGAATTATTAAGTTGGCTACTATCGCTAACATGTCCGTGTCAAACTACTTGAGAAAAGCCGCACTATCAAAGGAAATCAAACCTCGCTTCTCGGTACATGAGAAAGCCTATTTTCAGAACCTATCTGCTATAGGAAACAATATCAATCAGCTTAGCAAATACTATAATTCTAAGAATGGTATAGTAGACGATTTAACTCATCAAAGATTACTGAACACACTAGATCACTTAGATAATCTAGTTAATAAATTACTCGATCATGGTAGCTAAAATAATTCCTAATCATGCTTCGGGCTTTGCTAATATTTGCGCCTACACAATGGATCGTGAGAAGGCTAAGATTATTCATACAGAAGGTATTCGTTTAGGATCATCACAGTTTATTGCCGAACAATTAAATATGTATGCTAACTCTAATAACCGAGTAAAATATCCAGTTGGACATATTGTTCTGTCCTTTTCAAAGGAGTTGAATGGAAAACTATCCGATAACGTTCAAAAATTCATTGCGATGGACTATTTGACTAAAATGGATATAAAAAACACAGCTATAGCAATTGTTGCTCATTCAGATAAATCACATCCTCATTTGCATATTTTGTACTCGAAAAATGACTTTAATGGTCGAAAAATCAACGATTCACATAGTAAGTTGAAATCTTTAAAAGCTGTCAATGAATTAAATATCAAATATGGACTTAAAAACGAACGGATTAATTCTCCTTTTACGGACAGTAAATCCAAGTACTATATCGCCAAGAAAGAGCTAAAATATGCTATTCACAATGCTATTCATGGAAAAAGTAAAGTTGGAAATTGGAATGATTTACAGAAGTTTTTAAACCTAAAAGGTATTCATACTGAATTTAAGACCAAAGGTAATTCGAATGAAATTCAAGGTGTTTCCTTTTCGAAAGATGGTTTTCGATTCAAATGAAATCCCAAGTGTTATTTTTAATTGTACTTTTGTCAAATTCGATTATATCACTATACCTTTGTCCAGTCAAAAGAAGTAGTAGAAATATATCACGTGTTTTTTCTAATCTCGGATTATTCGACAAATCAAGATTTTTAAAAAGTTCAATCTCATTCTCATTTAAGGAAACTACCTCATTGTAAGCTTTTTTCTTAAAGTTTGTCTTCTGTGTTTTGAAAACATCTGGATGAACTAGATGATCATTATCATTACACCATTTAAGAAAGACTTTTAATGTGGATATATATTTATGTATAGTATCATTTAATAGTCCTTTCTTACTCGAATCTCTTAAATTTGGCTTTTTACTCAAAAAAATTTCAAACTTATCAAAGAAGCTGTTGTCTAGTTCTCTAAGTATTAATTTTGAACCTATTTTACTTTCAAATTCTTCCAATCCTTTAAAAACTGTTCTATACTCTTTCATAGTCCCCTCTTTTACAAACGAACTTTTATAAGAAAGAAATTTAGAAGCTAACTGAAAAATAGAAATTTCATTGTTTATAGCGTTGTCTCTGTCTATACATTCTTGAATGATGATTTTGTAATCGTTTTTGGAGAGGTATTGATTTTTTTCTTTCTTGACTCTCGCTTCTTTTAAACAAGTTGCTTCTAGATCGTTTAATTCAAGATTGAACTCTAGCGCACCGGTTGTAGATGACTTTAATCTTTCTTTGTCGAAATCCCAATTCTTTGCTAGAATTTTTTAGTTGGTTCTGTATTTAATTCTACAAGACTTATCTGGAGAGAAGAATAGATATAATGAAGTAGGACTTGGGTTAAAGAACTTGTTTGGTAAGTTCTTTTTATTGTTTCCAACTTTTGCTAATTCTTTTTTAATGATATCAGGTTTGATTTCATTGTTATAAGGCTTATCTAAATAAAAATTTATCTTCATGATTATCGGACATATTTCGGACAAATTATCTTAATAATAGTCGCTATTTACTTAACTAAGATAAGAAAAGTTTTTCTTTAAAATTTGTAAATATTTGATAATCAATTGTTGTTTTGTTAATCTGAGTTAACTTAAATTAATAGTTCGAATCCTGCCACCCCGACAACACTTACGATAAGTAAGATCGAAAACCCGCAAATCTCACGATTAAGCGGGTTTTTTTATTTTTCCGAAGCAGGATCCTGCAAAAAATATCAATAAAAATGTGAGCAATTAGGTGAGTAAATTTTAGCGTATGAAATTTACTCACCTCGCAATGCGAATGCGATAAACTGCGTCCTATATGATGCAGAGCATGGAACGAGGGTATTAAGTTTTGTCTTTTACCTAGTTCCACGATTAGCTTTCTGTATTGCGAAGAACCGTCAATAGATTTTGTCATTAAAAACAGAATATATATGGACACTAAAAATTTGAATACCTTCGGAATCCACTTTATTATCCGAAGTTCGAAAAATCAGAAAGGCAAACTAGCAACAGTTTATGCAAGGATATCGGCAAACGGTCGACGTGCGGAGATTTCTCTCAAGAGAAAAGTATCTCCGGATCAATGGAGCGATCTGAAAGGTCGAGCGAAGGGGAGGAGCGAAGAAGTCGTAAAGCTTAATACCCATATTGACCGTACGCGGACGTTGATAATTGAAGCTTATCATACTTTAGTTGAAAAAGGCAAGGTCGTTACAGTTGAAGCTATCAAAAATTCCATTGCTGGTAACGATGACTGTTTGATGAGTCTGTGTAGCCTAATGGAATACCACAATAGCGAATGTGTCGACAATTTAGCCCAAGGCACAATGAAAAATTATTACACAACGCAGCGGTATGTGAAGAGCTTCCTCAAAAGTTGCTATAACGGTGATATAACACTTTCCGAGCTCACTTATAAATTCATTATTGATTTCGAACGCTATTTGACGCGCTTTCAACCGCTTGATCATCACAAAAAACTGGCTAACAATGGTGTCATGAAGCATATGGAGCGATTGCGTAAAATGGTGAATCTTGCTGCGAGGTTTGATTGGATCGATAAAGATCCATTTTCGAAGTATAAACTTCATTTCAATAAAATAGAACGTGGGTATCTTACGCAAGAAGAACTAAGCAAAATAGAGGTCAAAGAGTTTTGTGTTGAACGTTTGCAGTCCGTTAAGGATATGTTTACATTTTGCTGTTACACGGGGCTTGCTTATGTGGATATGATAAACCTTACTGCTGCAAATGTAATCAAGGGAATTGACGGAGGGTACTGGTTGAATACACAGCGTCAAAAAACAAATACCGTGGTAAAGGTTCCACTTCTCCCTCAAGCTTTAACTCTGATCGAAAAATATCGAACGCACCCAAAAGCTTCCAATGAGAACCGGCTTTTTCCAGTAGTATCTAATCAGAAGATGAACGGTTATCTAAAGGAAATTGCTGATATCTGCGGTCTAGCAAAAAACTTGACCTTTCACTTGGCTAGGCATACATTCGCCACAACTGTAACATTAAGTAACGGTGTCCCTATAGAATCGGTTAGCAGTATGTTAGGGCATACAAGTATTAGGACTACTCAAATATATGCGAAGGTGGTCGAGGAAAAACTAAGTAAGGACATGCTTGATTTAAAGAATAAGATGCAGGTAGTAAAAATTTTATGACGTTATTTCAATACTTATACTTTGTCTATAGTTACATGTGGGAGTAAAATCAACCACCGTTTTAATTGAAAGAACACACTATCCGTAAAATTAAGTAGATCCTCAGATTTCCTGCATTTTTTCTAAAATATTATTGCAATATGTGACGAGATTTCTATATTTATTATTGACTGTAATTAGATCACTTTTTGCTTTTCAAACTCCGAGAACCTTTAAAATTAAGATAGTTTATGTTTTTAGTTCTGATAGATACAAGTGCCTATGAAGATGTACGTTTATCTTTTAAAGGAGCTGTTTTTGAATCCTTGAAAGGATTAAGTGACGATGAAAAGATAACCATTCTTGGATGTAGCGTGATCGACAAGGAGATCGATAGCCACCTTTTGGAAAGTGTCGTAGCTTCAGTAAATCGATTGAAAAAAACTTCTGGTGATTTTGATAGGGTGACTAGGGATGATCTTGGAGAGATCTCGCGGTTGCTTGTTGATGATAAGCTCTTGAAGAAAAATGTGTATGAGGAACGTAAGGGAAGAAAACAAGAATTTTTTGATAGTGTCACCTTTGAATTGATTGATTTAGCATATGCGGACGTCGAAACAATTTTTGATAACTATTTCGCGCTTATGCCACCATTTGGCGAAGGAAAAAAGAAACATGAATTTCCAGATGCTTTCATACTGAGTGCGTTTGTGAAGTCATACGAAGACAAACTAGCAAGTACTTGCGTGGTCAGTCAAGATAGTGATTGGCATAATTATTTAGAAAAGTATCCAGAAATTCGTCGATTCCATAAGATTTCTGAGTTTTCAGATTTCGTGAATAAAAACTACGATAGTGAGGTTACTAAAAGGTTAGGGTATGTTTTGGATCGGAGAATTGATGTTATTTCTAGGTATATAAAAGACAATGTTGAGGACTATCTATTTGAAGTTGACGATTGTTGGCTAGATAGTGAAGTCGAATTAACTCCTTCTAGCCTGACTGTGAATGTTCACAATTATAATGTCCTTTTTATTTCACCCACAGGTGCTGAAATAGAAGTGACTGCGCAATTTAAATTCGACCTAGATGTTTGGGCAGATGACGAAGAAAGTGCCTTCAAAGATTCTGATACGAAAGACTGGATTTATATCGGTAGAAATCAGTATAATATTAGTGTAGACAAAGAAATTTCTGTAATGATAAGTGTCAGTTTCGATTCACATCCAGATGACATGCTGCAATCATTTACGGTCGAAACCGTCAAAATTCCAAAAGACTTATATTACATATCCGGTGAAGAACACAATTTTATTTTGGTGCGTCACTGGACTGAAGATTGATTAAAAAAAGATAATAATATTGGGAATAATTACGAAAATTAGTCCGCTCTACAACGAACTAATAGAAATTGACATTCATGGTATTTGTTAAATACTGATGATATTGTCCCGCGCCGATTTTGGATTGACGGAGAAGATTAATTTAGCAATCGATAGATTTTGTCCTCAACAGCTTCGTGATTTACCCCTTTTCATAGATGATGTGTCTGTATGCACCGCTCAAAAAGTATATTTTCCATTTTTTCTTTGTTGTAAATTTCATCTTTATACAATTCAATAAAGTGTTTAGCAGCAGTGTTTTTCAGGTTGTCGAAATTAGTCATATTAAATAGTTGTTAGCGTTTTTCTAGGCAAGAGTAGGGAACTGTTAAGTTTGGTTTAGATGTAAATTTGTGGTAATTATTTGTATTTAAGAGAAATTTAGTAGTTGTTATTGGTAAACTATTTAATTCTTGACGCAAGCTCGTGCTAGGCGCCGACAATCTGCTTATTTTGTCTTTGTCACATTATTTATTTCCGCATTTGACGTAACTACCGAATCTCTTACTATTATGGATTCTTACTGAATCCTCTATTTTTATTGTGTTTTCTTCCTTCTGTAGGAACAACATTGAAAAGCAGAAAGTCGCGATTAGGATACCCGTAAGGAGATTTGCCAATTTAAATGCATTGTATGAATGCAGCAGGTTGGTTCCTTTAATGTCATTGTTAAAGCGGTTGATTGGAATGGCATATAGTAGATCTCTCACTTCTTCTGCAACGAAATTCTGCGTTTCTTTGTCTTTAAATTCGATAACATTTTTTGCCGATGGTTTTATGTAATTGAAATTACTAATATGATAATTTTTGATAGCATTGATTATAGCGAGGATATAAAGGAAGCATGTCACTACCAAAAACAGAACAGAAATTATCCTAATAAGGATATTCAGATCTGTCATTTTTTCCATTAAAAATGGCATAAATAAGCCTACCAATGAGAATACTACAGCAGTTTGCGCAATTAAGTTGGATGTTTTATTATCAATACTTTCAAGTCGCTTTTCTTCTTGATCTTCGATATTTTTTAAGAAGTTAAGATGGTGAATCGTTTTTTCTAAATCTGTTGATAGCTGATAATCAGCGTAGTTGTAATCATTTTTTGGACTTTTCTGCTCTGGTGCCGCTATTCCGATATCCCCTGTAAATTCTAAAATCCTACTTTTCAACTTTTTCATGGTTAGCCGTTAGTTCACTAATTATTGCTTCTGAAATTTTTAATCCTGTATCTGTTTCGATCCAGACCCATTGTCCATTAGGATTAATTTCTAAAAAAATATAATCGTTTGTCGGAGTCAGGATCAGGTCTATTGCCCCAAATTGTAAATCCAAATCAGCGACTAAAGCAATACATTGCTCTTGTACGGTCTTCGGCAGATCAAAAGAAGAAAATTTGAGACTTTTCCGCCTCCAATCAGTTTTAGTATCTGTATGATCTTGGGAATATTACAGGCGCAAATGAACCCTGGCGAGGAAGTAACCATACAGCAGTTTTAAAGATGTACGATATTTTAGAGAAGTCTCGTCAAGGGTTGGCGTTAATCAATTTTTTGTTCCATTTAAATTTTTATGCCATGAAAAACAGATCGATCGCCAACGAATTACGCGTATCCTACCACAGAAATGAAAAACTATCAGTAGAAGATTTCAAAACCGTCAACAACTCGAAGCTAATGGAAAAGGTATTCCGAAAAATATGGAATACGGATGAACTGGAAGTGCGGGAAAGCTTTTATGCGATATTTTTTAATAACAGGCTTGATGTTGTAGGATACCGCAAGATTGCAGATGGGGGACTGGATAGCATTATGATCGACATTAGGTTACTCATGTCCTCGGGACTGTTGTGCAATGCACTCAGGTTTGCGGTAGCTCATAACCATCCCTCGGGAACGCTGAGATCGAGCGTAGCGGATAGAGCACTGACAAGAAAGATAATTGAAGCAGGCAATATCTTGAGTATTGAGCTTCTAGACCATATCATACTAACAGCGGAAAGTTACTACTCTTTTAGGGATGAGGGAGACATATAGCTTCTCAAATTTGTAAACAGTTTTTCTTCTTATGCATTATATCACCAATCTGTCGTTTTCTGCGACAAAAATGATAGATTTATATATCTCATAGCATATTTCGTCTTAAAATATTGATTTATAAATCTATGTTTTATAAAATCATGCTTCAGAGGGAATTTCTGCCATGCGTGTCCTACTTTTTCTATTTATATCTTGAACAGAATTCTTCATCTTTGTAAATAGCGGATTGGGGCTCGGTAACCGTATCAATGTTAAATCCAATATGCGTTAACGCTTTTTTAAAATTTTCTATCATATAATTGTTTGTTCGTCTCAAATAATGTCCCTATGCCTAAAGAGATAATAACCGCTAAAAGTACCATAACAATACTCATCGGAGTGGATTTTAGTATATCTAAAAAAAGATAGATATATCTTGTGTGCAGACGTGGATTTGCGGAATAGTTTGTATATTGGTATTGCAAATATAATTGCTATGCGAAAGCCTAAAACCAAACTGCAATATTAAACCAAACAAAATAAAAATGGCTACAATTCATTTTCTAAACGTCCTAGAGGGAGACTGTAATATTATACAACATGATTCTGGAAGAACAACCGTTATAGATATAAGCAATGGCTATAATGATTACGATACAGCCGAGGAAATAGCTGTGAAAAATTCACAGATTAGGAAAGACATGTATTTAAGGACACAAGTCCCATCAGGTAAAAAAGATTATAAGCAGAAATTGACGCCTGACAACCCAATATTTTACCTTAAACAAAAGGGTATAGAAAATATTTTTAGATTTATTATCTCACATCCAGACATGGATCATCTCGATGGAATTAAAGATCTTTTTGATGAATTTAAAATAAATTGCATTTGGGATACAAACAACAAAAAAGAAATATCTGACAAAGCCAATTCAGGTGGATATAATATTGAAGACTGGAAGTTTTATAAGAGTATAAGAGACGGAAAAATTACCCCAAGCCCTCGTTTGACATACTACTCTGGAAATTCGAATCTTTATTATAATGAAGATTGCATTGAGATTTTATCCCCTACATCGTCAATACTTAATAGCTGTAATGAAAAATGTGATTGGAATGATTCCTCTTATGTTTTACTTTACACACCTCCCAAAGCAAATGGAGGACACTGGAAAATTCTTTTCGCAGGAGATAGTGAAGATTTGACATGGGATCATATTATTAAAAACCATAGCGAAAAAGTGAGCAATGTTGATATCCTTTTTGCTCCACATCACGGAAGAGATTCAGGAAGAAATTTTAGTTATTTAGATACGCTCAAACCTAGAGTTACACTACTAGGAAATGCAAGTTCTAAGCATTTAGCTTATTCAAAATACCCCGAAACAAGGATAACTAATAATCAGGCGGGGTACGTGATATTGGATATTTCTTCAGAACGTATTGAAATTTTTGTTAAAAACTTTGAGTTTGCGAAAGATTTTAAAGCAAATCCTAAACGTAATTGGAGCGCTCCTTTATATAATAAATTCCACCAAGCATATTCTATTGGAAAATTAAATGCATAAGAATGATTAATAACCCCTACTATTTAAAAGCAAGATTGTTTCCAACAGTATTAACATCAATACCAGCACTATTTCTTTACAACAAGTTTGTTGCTCCGTTGTATCATAATCAACTCGAAAGCATCTATGCCGCACTTCCGACCATCACCAATGTGATTTTTTCAAGTGCAATCATCTTTTTGCTTGTTCAAATAAATCGCTTCGTATCCAAAGAGATATTTCAAAGACTTTATTTTAAGGATGAAATTAATATGCCAACGACTAACCTATTACTAAAATCAAATACAGAGCTTGAAACAACCATAAAACAAAAAATAGAAGATAAAATAAAGAATAAGTTTGACCTTACTTTGCTTTCTGCAGTTGAAGAATTGGCAGATGAACCTAGAGCTAGAAAACTAATTGCGACAACAGTCTCACAGATTAGAAATACTCTAAGAGACAACTCTTTAATACTTCAACACAATATTGAATATGGTTTTTTCAGAAATCTAATTGGTGGTTCTTTTTTAGCATTTATAATTTCAATAATTATTCTTCTTTTATCTCAATCCAATGGCGACGTTGCAACAACTAATTTGGGCTTTATTTTATCCTCTATTTACTTTTTACCAATTATACTTAGCAAAGTTATTATTGACAACTACGGTAAATATTATGCAAAAATCCTTTATGAACAGTTTTTAACAATTTGATAATTAGCGGTGAAACTACAAAGCGCCATCATGCTTCACTTTTTTTGCGTCAGGCGTGCTGACGTTCGAACTTGGAGTTTTGTGCTTCTACTGAACTTTATTAATAAATTTAAAGTTCGTGCTTCGAAAGCTGCTCGAAATCAAAGCCCTAACCGTTGGATTCAGTAACATTAAATAATGTCCCTAGAAAGTTTAATACAAGGCCAAGTAATAATTATCGATGATCATAAACGTGGTGCCGGAGAAGTCAAGAATTTTGATAACCAGCAAAACGATGTTCATATCGATAAAGAAACCAACTTTCCAATAAATGGAAAAAGACAAAAGTTAAAAATTAGAATTCCAATAAATTCTGACAAACCGATTAAAGTCGAAAACAAAAGAAAGGAAATTGATATTCCAAGTCAATTGAACAGAGAAATAAAAAAAGCATTCGAAAATAAAAAAACAAGAGAAAACTTTATTCGTGATGTTTTGGAAACCTTGAAAAATTATGAATCCAATTTAAATTCAGAGGAAAAAGCAATTAAAGTTTTGGAAAGACTTTCAAAGCATTTTAACATGGAATGGGATGAAGAGACTATAAAGCAATACAGAGATGATGTTTTGCTTGCATATACTCAGTTTTATACTGATGAAGAAGGAAGACGTTTCTTTATCAAGCTTGATAAAGAAAAAATGACTATTGGAGAAAATAGTGGTTATGCTAAACAATTTCGAATTTATAATCCATAAGCTCCATGAAAATTTTTAGGTGTAAAGTATATTCAAATTGAAGCATCTATCTCACAAAACTAATTTTTTTAAGATTGATAATACGTATATATATTTTATCTTATTACTGCATTTTATTCGTGTTTTTCAGTAAATTTGGTCAATCACCTTTTAAAGTAAATGAGAGCAAACAGGTGAGCGGTTCTTTAGATGTGCTACTATTTTGTTGATATTTAGATATTTGTGGAAGGTAGGTTGCGTCCTGCCACCCCGACAAGAAAGCTCTAACGAAAGTTAGGGCTTTTTTTGTACTAAGGTTTACCTATTTATTTAAAATTCTATCCTAAACCAATTTCTGTATATCTCTACGAATGCATAGAAATGCTTATTAAATTTTTACTAATACTTCTTCTTCTTTAGGGGCATAATACCAGTTATGCCTTCTGGTATCTTGTATAATACAAGATATTAACATATCCTTATCAAGAATTAACATGTTTGAGGCTATTTCAAAATTCTATTTAATAATTATATAAATTTATAGCCTGATTATATAACCAATAAGAATCAAAGACTTTATTAACACGAAATGACCTAAAGAAAATCTATGCCTTATTTAATAAGTGTTAAAAAAACATTTATTATTAATTATGAAAATTTAATCAATCTATAGTTACCAATTATGAGAGACAAACTTTACTTAAAAACAAGCCTGTTTAAGCGATTGTTGTTATCCTTGATGTGTTCCTTGATGATTCTTTCATCCTATGCACAAGAAGATTTGATACGCATCGCTGGTGTGGTCACGGGGACAGATGGCCCACTATCAGGAGTTACTATTTCCTTGCAAGCAGGAAGAACATTAGGTTCTACTGATGTTAAAGGGTATTATGAATTTGAGGTTCCTCGAACCGCCACAGTGATTTTTAATCACCTCGCTTATGAAAAGACAGAGATTAAAATCACGGATTATAAACCAAACTCGACAGGAGTTTATGTCATTGACCTAGCTTTAAACGAAAAAATAGGTAATGAAATCGATGAAGCCGTCGTTGTTGGATTCGGTACACAGAAAAAAGCGTCGTTAGTGAGTTCGATTACTGTGGTTAATCCCAAGGAACTAAAGGGGCCAAGTTCCAATTTGACCACCATGCTTGCTGGACGTGTTTCAGGTATGATCGCATACCAGCGATCGGGAGAACCAGGTGCAGATAACGCACAATTCTTTATTCGTGGTTTGGGATCTTTTGGTTCAGGAAAAACTGATCCATTGATCTTAATAGATGGTATTGAGTCTACAGCAACTGATATGGCTCGTCTTCAACCCGATGATATTTCGGCATTTTCTGTATTGAAAGATGCAACTGCAGCAGCTGTATATGGTGCTCGTGGTGCAAATGGTGTTGTTTTGATTACCACTAAGACCGGTGCTCAAGGTAAAACAAAATTTATGGTTAGAACGGAAGGGAAGTTGTCTACTAATACGCAGCATATTCAGCTGACCGACAATATTACCTACATGAACTTGGCAAATGAAGCTGTCTTAACAAGACCCACTCCAAAACCTTTGCCTTATTCACAAGCTAAAATAGAGCATACGATTAGAGGAACTGACCCTTATTTGTACCCAAATAATGATTGGGTAGATATGTTGATCAAAGATTATACATTCAACCAAGGCTACAATTTAAGCGCAAGTGGTGGTGGTAATAGAGTACGCTTCTATGTGTCAGGAACATATAATGCTGATAATGGTATATTGAAAAAACATGGAACAAGTAATTTCAATAATAATATCAAATTAATTAACTATTCATTACGCTCGAATATCAATATTGATTTAACCAAAACTACAGAAGCTCGTGTAAACCTGTATGGACAATTTGATGATTATAATGGACCTATTCGCGATGGTGCAGAATACTTTAGAATGGCATTATGGTCTAATCCAGTTCAATTCCCCGCAGTTTATCCAGCAGAGTATCTTCCATATATCCAACACCCCTTATTTGGTGGATATGTGGTAATGGATGGTGTTAATACGAATGGTTCATTATTAACTAATCCATACGCAGAATTGGTTAGGGGATATAGACAATATAATCGTTCCACATTAATGCCACAATTGGAGATCAAACAAAATTTAGATTTCCTTACAAAAGGATTGAATTTCAGAACAATGGCCTATGCAAAGCGCTACTCGTATGGTCAGACTTCTCGCTCATATAACCCATTCTACTATTCGGCAAGATTAGATCCGGCTGATTATACTGTGGATTTAAGTGTAATCAATGACGGTACCACTGGATCTGTAGGACAGGTTGGCCAAGAATTTTTAGGATATGGTTCATCAGGATCGGATATCAATGCTACTTTATATTTAGAAGCTGCTGCTAACTATGCCCGCAATTTTGGTAAACATGATGTATCGGGTATGTTGATTACCTTATTCCAAGATTATAAAATTGCACGAGATAATATTACTTCACTACAATTAGGTCTTCCTCGTCGAAACAATGGTCTTTCAGGGCGTTTTACATACGGTTATGATAATCGTTATTTAGCTGAATTTAACTTCGGTTATAATGGGTCTGAACGTTTTCACGAATCAAAACGTTTTGGTTTCTTCCCTTCATTTGGTTTAGCGTATAGAATTTCGAATGAGAATTTCTTTGAATCGCTAAAGCCTGTGATTTCGGATATGAAATTAAGAGCGACATATGGTATTATTGGTAACGATGCAATAGGTTCGGATACTGATAGATTTTTCTACTTGTCAGAAGTTAATATTGGAAATGGAAACTATAGCTCTACGTTTGGTTACGATTACCAATATAGTAGGCCTGGTGTCAGTGTGAGTCGCTATGCAAACCATGACATCGCCTGGGAACAATCCCGACAAATTAACTTAGGTTTTGATATGTCATTTTTGAATGGAAGTATCAATATCGTAGCAGACGCATATAAAGATTATAAATCAAATATTCTAGAATCTAGATCATACATCGGTACAACTATAGGTCTTCAAGCAACTCCTATGGCTAATACGGGTAAAGTAGAAAAACAAGGTTTTGATATTGCGATAGATTACAGCAAAAGCTTATCTACAGGATGGTTTTTCCAATACAGAGGTAATTTAACATTTGCCCAATCTAAGATCACAAAACGGGATGAGTTGCTGTATCCAGAAAATATGTCATATCGATATCAAGTTGGGCATTCGGCAGCACAACAGTTTGGATTAATTGCAGAACGCTTGTTTATTGATGAGTATGATGTTGCTAACTCTCCAATCCAACAATTCGGTGATTATATGGCTGGGGATATCAAATACCGTGATATGAATGGGGATGAGATGATTACTTGGAATGATGCCGTGCCAATTGGTTATCCTACTTCTCCTGAATTGATTTATGGATTTGGGGGTACTACAGGGTATAAAGGTTTTGATTTCTCATTCTTCTTCCAAGGTTCGGGTAAATCTTCATTCTTTATCAATCCTGAGAATATAACGCCATTCGTCCATAATGTTAATGCTGGCGCTCAAAACGGTTTATTGACTGCGATTGCTGAAAGTCATTGGTCTGAAGAAAACAGAAATATGTATGCTTTCTTTCCTAGATTGAGTGACTATTTTGTAGCTAATAACAACCAACAATCTACTTGGTGGATGCGTAATGGCGAATTCTTGCGTCTAAAAAATATTGAATTAGGATTTAATGCGCCTTCATCTTTGTTGGATCGCTATAAGTTAGGTTCTGTTCGTTTCTATGCCAATATGATGAACGTATTTACCATTAGCAATTTTAAGTTGTGGGATGTTGAGATGGGAGGTAACGGTTTAGGTTATCCAATTCAACGTACATACAATTTTGGTATTCAAGCAAATTTTTAATTATGAAAGCGAAAAAATTAAAGAAATATATCACGTTAGCTTCTGTATCGGCTGTATTGTTGAGTACAACGAATTCTTGTAAGAATTTTTTGGATATCGTGCCTGATAATGTTGCTACAATAGAATACGCATTTAGATTACGTGTAGAAGCTGAAAAGTACCTTTTTACACTTTATAATTATATTCCCAAAGAAGGCAATGTATGGAATAATCCAGCCTTTCTAGCGGGAGACGAAATATGGATTCCTTATCAAACCAGTATTTCTCCATGGTCTTTCGAGATCGCGAGAGGTAATCAACGTGTGACTGATCCCTATGTGAACTATTGGTATGGGAACTATGATGCTAACAGAGGTTTGTATCAGGGTATAAGACACTGTAATATCTTTATTGATAATATGTCTGATCCAACTTTAGTCCCTGATATTAGTTCTTCGGAACGAGCTCGTTGGATTTCGGAAGCAAAATTTTTGAAAGCTTATTTTCATTTCTATTTGATGCGTATGTATGGGCCTATTCCAATTATGGATGATGATATTCCGGTAAGTGCGCCTAAGGAAGTGATGGATGTTCCGCGTAATTCTGTGGATGAATGTGTAGAATATATCGTTAATTTACTGGAGGAATCTTATTCCGATTTACCAGATCAAATTGTTGACCGACAAAATGAATTGGGTCGTATTACCTTGCCGATTGCTAAGGCGGTAAAAGCACAAACTCTATTGCTAGCAGCAAGTCCATTGTTCAATGGTAATCCTGATTTTTCAAGTGTGAAAAATAAAGACGGTAAATTCTTGTTTCCACAGCAGTTTGACCAAACTAAATGGGCTAGGGCAGCAGAGGCAGCGAAAGATGCTATAGAAACTGCAGAAGCTAATTTACATGCGTTATTTACTTTTACACAAGGTGGTAACTTGTCTATTTCTGATGCGACTAAATTGGAATTAACATTGAGACAGGCTGTATGTGAAAAATTCAATGAAGAACATATTTGGGCGGATCCAAATAGCCGTACGTGGGATTTACAACGTGATGCCATGCCTCCATTGAGTGCAGAAGAAAATCACAATGATAACCGTAAAATTTTCTCTCCGCCATTGAAGATTGCGAAGATGTTTTATACCAAAAATGGTGTGCCTATTAATGAAGATAAAACATTGAATTTTAGTGATGATACGGAATTGCGTACAGCTACACAAGACGATAAATATCGTATCGAACCAGATTTCACAACAGCAAGATTGCATTTTGATCGTGAACCTAGGTTTTATTCTTCATTAGCTTTCGATGGTGCGCGTTGGTTTAAATACGATACTCCAGGATATTCTGATGAAAATTCTAAAGTAGTTCGTAGTAAAAGACCAGACTATGCGGGTAGTACACACGCATTTCACTTTAATGAAACAGGCTATTTTATCAAAAAACTAATCGATTGGAATCAGGTAACTACAGCTTCGGGAGTAACGTATAAAGAATATCCTTGGCCAAAAATTCGTTTAGCAGATTTGTATTTGATGTATGCGGAAGCCTTAAACGAATCAGAAGGTCCGGGCAATGAAGATGTCTTTGTGTATTTGGATAAAATCAGAACTCGTGCCGGATTAAAAGGCGTGAAAGAGTCGTGGACAAATTTTTCTACCAACCCTAATAAGTTTACAACAAAAGAAGGGCTTAGAGAGATTATACGTCGTGAGCGTTTAATTGAGCTAGCATTTGAAGGTCAACGTTTTTGGGATTTGAGAAGATGGAAAACAGCTGCGGTATCCTTAAATGAACCTATTACAGGGTGGAATATGCAGGGAGAAAACACAGCCTCCTATTATGTGATCAGAACAGTGTATAATCAGCGATTTATCGCGCCAAGAGATTATTTCTGGCCTATTAGTGAAAATACGGTAATTCAGAACTTGAATCTTGTTCAAAACTATGGTTGGTAATAATAATTTATATATCATGAAGAAATTAATTTTAGGAATAATGATGCTGTGTAATATAGCATTGTTGACAACTTCCTGCGAAGAAGAGAATATGCTAAACCCCTTGGAATCAAATTCTACTCCTCCGGGTAAAGTAACGAATGTGCAGGTCTTGAATAAAAAGGGGTTATCAGTTTTGACTTATAGCATACCTAACGATAAAGATTTGTCGTACGTAAAAGCTGAATATGTACTTCCAAATGGTTCAATACGATCAGTTATAGCTTCTTATTATACGAATCAGCTAATTGTCGATGGATTTTCAGAGCCAGGAACGTATAAAGTTAAATTATACGCTGTTAATCGTTCAGAGGTAGCATCTGAACCTACAGAAGTGACTGTTACGCCTGAAGAATCTCCTATTTGGGATATCTATCGTTCTTTAGCAGTACAACCTTCATTTGGCGGTTTGCAATTAAGAGCTGAAAATCCAGACCGTGCTAAAATCGCAATATTGATCATGGAAAAAAATGAATACGGTGAGTGGGTGGCTGATCCAAATAGTGTGTATACTTCTACGGACAAAATCTTGGCGACTATGCGTGGTATGGATACAATCTCTCGTGACTTTGCTTTCGTGGTGCGTGATCGTTGGTTGAATTACACAGACACATTGTATACACAAATCAAACCTTTGTACGAAACGGCTATTCCTAAATCTGGTTATCGTGGTTTTAGATTGCCAGGTGATGCGCCAAATCATACTTCCACATCACATGCAGGTATGTGGGATGGTGATATTATGAACTGGCCTCGTATTTATATGACTCAAGCAGCTATTTCTGGACCACATTTCACGACAATTGATTTGGGTGTCTTATCGAAGCTCAGCCGTATAGTGATTTGGGATTATCCAGAATACTATAATGGACGTACTTATTATTACAAAGGAAACTTAAAAGAGTTTGAAGTTTGGGGTTCTGATAATCCTCCGGCTGATGGATCGTGGAATAACTGGCATTTATTAGGGTCTTATAACGCGACTAAGCCTTCGGGATTACCATTCGGTCAACAATCGGATGAAGATTACCAAACTGCTGTAAACGGCTTCAATTGGGAATTTGATATCACAGCGCCAAAAGTTAGATATATCCGTATCAGAAGTACAAAGAATTGGGATGGATCTTCTTATATGGCAATTGGAGAGATTCAAGTATATGGTGACCCTAGATAATTAAATACTAAGTTATGAATAAGATGAATAATCATAGAATATTTACATGTGTAGCCGTGTTATTGTTTGTAATAGCTGCTGCTTCGTGTAAAAAAATGGACGATTATAAGAAATATATCGAAGATAAACCTGTAATTAATTATACAGGAAAAGTAGATTCTGTCCGTGTATTTTCTGGTAAAAATAGAGTCTTAATAAAAGGCTTATTGGTGTCTGATCCAAAAATCAAAGAGGCGAGAATCTATTGGGATGGCCGTAGAGATTCGCTTGTAGTTCCTATTTCCAGAACTTCAGGAGTAGATACCTTAAAAGCTGCTATTGCCAATCTAGAGGATCGTGTCTATAATTTTGAAATTGTAACATATGATGATCTGGGCAATAAGTCAGTCAAAGTATATGCCTTTGGAAGATCATACGGTGAAAATTATCAACTTTCGTTAACCAATCGTCCTATCGCAACGAACAGTTTGAATACAAGAACCAATACTTTTGACGTTACTTTCGGTAATGTGGATCGTACATTGGGAATATTTGCTACAGAGTTGAAATACATTGATTTATCAGGGCAAGAGCAAGTTAAGAGAATTAAAATTGACGAAAATGCGTTGAGCTTATCGAATGTGAAAGTAGGCGAACTGATGTCTTATCGTAGTTTATATCTACCGGATACATTATGTTTGGACACGTTCTACACGGATTATACACATTTTAACCCTGCCTTGAAGTTTGAGTTGAAGAATGGAACTTTTCCTTTTGCTCGTGAAGCTTGGGACGGAAGTAGATGGGGGAATCCTGCAGATTGGACTGTAAATGCAGCAACACGTAATGCAGGAAATAATACCTACGGAGGTTATGAACTGCGTTCAGGAAATGGAGCCTTATCTCTTGAAGGGGGCTGGGGACTTCCTGCTGTAGTAAATGGAAAAATCTATCAAAGTATTGAGTTGCCTGAAGGTAATTATAAGATAACAGTCGAAAAGTATGAAAAAGGTGCTGCAGGAGTGGTGAATCTCGTGGTGTCAGAAGGAACAGAAATTCCAGATGAGGCTAACCTAGCTACACAAGCTATAGCATATTCCAGCTTTGCTGCCGGAACCTTGAGTAAAGAGATGAATTTTACCATTACCAAAGGCGGGACTTATCTAATCGGTTTCTTAGGAAATATGCCAAATACGGGTTCTTATTTCAAAGTATTGGGTAATATCCGCCTAGAAACGCGTTAATTAAAAAAACCAAATTATATCTTAATCAATCAGAATGGCTTTGCCTTTCTGATTGATTAAGTTTTTTATCACCTATACATTCTAAAAATGAATAGATTTTTACTTCTAATATCTTTAGTTTTTTCCTTTGCATGTGGCAAAACTAATAATCCTCAACCTGCGCCTGATGAAGGTAATGAACCGCCTGCTCCAACCATAGAATTACCCAAATTGGCTAGTACAACATTGCTAAGTGTAAGCACGACGAAAGCTACTCTAAAGTCTAAAGTCGAAAATACAGGTGGGGCATCTATTACAGAACGGGGTATTTGCTGGGCTATACACAATAATCCTACGGTAAATGATTCTAAAGCAAGTCCAAATAGTGTTTCGGGAAGCGGAGAATTTGAAGTAGAACTAACGGCTCTGGAAGGTGGTAAGACATATTATGCGAAATCTTTTGCTTCAAATAGTAAGGGAAGAGCATACGGTCCTGTTTTTGAATTTAAAACAGATAGTTACGAAGATGCTAAAATGGCTGTAACATCAGTATTGTTCTACAAATTAAATAGCATGGAAGCATCCTCTAAAATCGAATCAACCGGAGGTGCTAATGTGTCAGAAGCAGGGGTGTGTATTTCTCATAATCAAAATCCGACGATAAACGATACTAAAGTTATTGCATCCAAAATTGAGAATGAAAGTTTCAAAGTTGATGTTGAAAACTTGGAATTAGGTAAAAGTTATTTTATTCGTTCGTATGTCACTACAGTTAAAGGCACATTTTATGGTAGCCAAGGTAGTTTTCAAACGTATAATAAAGGAAAGATTACGGTGAACTATCACAATCAGTCTAATATTCCTGCCGATGTATTTGCACGTCTTAAAGCTATGGCAGACCATGGTGTCCGCTTACTGGAAGAACATACGAGTATTGTAAAAACAGTAACTATAGAATATAATACGGGAGTAGCGACTGCTGATGCAAGTCTTTCGGGTTGGATGAGATGGGGAAGCAATGTTTCTTATCAGAAAGCAGGAACTTTTTTACATGAATTTGCACATACAATCGGTGCAGGAACTTCTTCTTATTGGACAAATACCTTAATAAAAAATGGAATCTATACGGGTGCCAATGCAAATCTTGCGTTGAGAAAAGCGACCAATGATCCAAGTGCGCAGTTAAAAGGAGATAATCAACATTTTTGGCCCTATGGTATTAATGGAGCGCACGAAGATACAGGGCGAGATTCAGATTATGTTATTACCTGTTTGATTATAGAGGGTTTTAAGCGTGATGGAGTGCCAATTAATTAATTTGTAGATTATCATAATTATATCATTAAGTCCTTAGCCAATGGTTAAGGGCTTGTTTTTTTCCAATCTTTATCATTATACCAGCATTACGCATTGTAGAATTTTCTTAAATTTAGATATGAAATCAATGCGGAATTACAGCTTCAACAACTGCGTCAGCATATTGAAAAAATATCCCCAATAGCTGATGAGGAGTGGGATGATTTTAGTTCGGAATGGTGCTGTGTTAGATTCCCAAAGAAAACAATTATTACACTTCATGGACAGGTAGAATCGTACCTGTATTTTGTGTTAGAACGTGTACAGAGAATCTATCATGTTTCTCCAGATGGGCGTGAAGCTAATATTATTTTCTCGTATCCATTCTCATTCTCGGGCATGGTTGATTCTGCGATGACACAGACCGCTTCGTCTTATTTTTTTGAAACGCTGAGCGAGAGCTTATTTTTGCGCATTCCAGTAGCTAAATTTGTACATTTTACGAAAAGTATGCTAATGTATCTAAGTTTGTACAGCTTGCATTATCTCATAACATTAAAGGTCTATTGCATAGACTTGTGGAAATTCAAAGTCTGAAATCCGAGGACAAATTTAAATTATTTATGCAAAGAAGCCCTCACATGCTTCATATTATACCTCATCGCTATTTGGCAAACTATCTTGGTATTGACCCGACGAATTTTAGCAAACTCATCAATAAAGTTCTGATTTAACATCTTTGCTTACTTTCCTTGCCAATGTTTTCAAATCTTGGTATTCACCAAGATTTCTGAGGAGAAGCCATTCTATTTTTGCTAGTATGAAGAAGGAAAGTAAAATATTAAATTATTTAGGACATGCAACAGTTGCTTTGTCCTTATTAAGTTTGGCTTATGTAGCTTTAATGGCTTGGGTTAATCCTTATCAGGTAATGCTTTTGGTGGGAGAAAAATTATCTAACACCGATTCAATGAGCTCGATACGAGGTGTGTATGGAGGAGTGGGGCTATTTTTAGTTGGTGTTTTGGCTTGGTTTTGGAAAAATAATCCTAAAACAAGTTTGCAATTGTTGGGATTGTTTTGGTCTTTATATGCTTTATCAAGAATAGTCACATGGATGGTAGAAGGACCTTTAGGAGATTTTGGAAAACAATGGCTAATGATAGAATTTTTTTTAGGAATGTTAAGTCTATTGTTGTCGGCTGTTATAACGCAAAAAGAGCCGAAAAAGTCAAATAACTTAGCTCATCAATAAAGTATTCTTGATTACTTAATGTTGGATTTTATCGGATTGTGATTTAAAATAAAGTTCTTCTTTTTATATAGAAGAACTTTATTCTTTTCTAATAGGATTATTACAATTTATATGATAACAATTTTAAGAAATTGTCCTATTTTAAACATGAAATAGGGGTATGGTTACTTCGTAGTAAGCTTACGTACTCCTACTAACTTAAACCTTTACTAACAGTTATATTATGCGTATTTATTATTATTATTTTATTGCTTTGCTATTTGGTTTCCATACTTCGCAGGCACAACAACAATCTAAAGATTCTTATAAATTAGTTTGGTCCGAAGAATTTAACAAAGATGGAAAGGTAGATGAATCCACATGGAATTATGAAAGAGGTTTCGTGCGTAATCATGAAGATCAATGGTATCAAAAAGATAATGCTTATTGCAAAGATGGTTATTTGATTATTGAAGTTCGTAAAGAAGAAAAGCCTAATCCGACTTATGAAGAAGGAAGTGCCTCTTGGAGCAAAGCAAAAAAAATGATTAAATATACTTCTTCTTCTTTAAATACTTCAGGGAAGAAACAATGGCTGTACGGAAGATTCGAGATGCGTGCAAAAATAGCAGTGGGCTCTGGATTATGGCCTGCATTTTGGACATTGGGGGTGGATAAGGAATGGCCATCTAATGGTGAAATTGATATTATGGAATATTATCGCGGAAATATATTGGCAAATATCGCAAATGGAACTACCAAAAGATGGTCTGCAGAGTGGCATAACGGTATTAAATCTGTAGAATCTTTAGGTGGAAAAAAATGGGCGGATGAATTTCATGTATGGAGAATGGATTGGGATGAAAAAGAAATTGCTCTGTATGTAGATGATGTCTTAATGAATAAAGTTGCTATGGAAAAATTGGTGAATAAAGATGGTACGGGATTCAATCCTTTCAAGCAGCCGCATTATATCTTAGTTAATTTTGCATTAGGAGGAGATAATGGCGGAACTATTGATGAATCCTTATTGCCTGCTCAGTATTTAATCGACTATATTCGCGTGTATCAAAAGAACTAATTTATACATATCTCTACGCCTAAATTAAACCCCTTTACTAAAATTTGGTCTGTTTATTGTAAGTAAGCACCAAAGAAAGGGAATATATGAAGAGATTTATTACATATGCTTTAGCAGCAATAATTGCATTATCCGTAACATCGTGTTATACAAATGGCCGACATCCGCATGGTCATTTGCCGCCTGGTCAGGCCAAAAAGATTTATGGTGACAAGTCTGCTAAAAGACATGCTCCAGGGCAAAAGAAGAAAAAAAATAAGAAGAGCAAAAAACCAAAACATCATAAACACGATGTCTATTATGTTCCAGGATATAGGTATTAAAAACAAGAAATCCTTTCTAAAATAGAAAGGATTTCTTGTTTTTTTAGAAAACTAAAAAATTAACAATATTCATCAAAAGCTGCAATCAAATTATCTGCAATCATTTGAGCTGGACGACCTTCGATCATGTGTCTTTCGATCATATGAACTAATTTTCCATCTTTGAATAAAGCCATAGCTGGTGAAGATGGAGGGTAAGGCAACATATATTGACGTGCTTTGTCTACAGCATCTTTTTCCATACCTGCAAAAACAGTAACCAATTTGCTTGGTTTTTTACCATTTTCAACAGCGAAGCGAGCTGCAGGACGAGCGTTAGCAGCAGCACAGCCACATACGGAGTTTACCACTACAAATACAGTTCCTTCTGAAGGAATCGCTGCATCAACTTCTTCTACTGTTTTTAATTCTTGAAAGCCTGCATCAACTAACTCTTGACGCATAGGAGCTACTAAATATTCTGGATACATTATTTTTAAATTAAATAGTTAAGAACAATAATTATATCACCAATCCTATTAGATTTTTGATATGTGCAAATATACTTGGAATTAAAAGTTTATGCAAGAAGCAATCCTCAACCTAATGTCAGAATTAAAGGATAAAGATGAATTTGTTGATTTCGATCTTTTCAAATGCTTTGTGTATGGAATACAGTAATAAAAGATTCTTTCGAGTATTTAGAAAGTTCGTGATTAGAGGTGTAGAGCCTCTAAATATTTGCTAGTGTATGTAAAAGAACAAAAGGATATTGAGCTTCAATATCCTTTTTGTATTTAAGTAGATGTATATTGCTTATTTATATAATCGAATGCGTATTTGAATATTCTCTTTGGTGTCAAAAATTAAAGAATCCTGCATCGAACGTACAGAAAAACTACTAGTATTTTCTTTAATACTATTCTTTACAAGATTTATTTTATCAAGAATATCTTGAATAGGATGTGTTGTGTTAAGTTTTTTCATAAGTATGATAATAGATTGGCTATCTATATTACTATATACAAATATACCACCTAACCCCGATTATCTTAAATACCTAATTGTGTGTATTTTTTTATTATGAGTTATAATAATTTATTGAAACCACTAGCTAAATACCATTTTAACGATCGGTAATAATCATGCACTATTTCTTCATTTTCTATATTCGGAATATAGCAAGTGAGCCCACTACACTTATTAATTATATATCCATTAAACTTAGCTGTATTAGCTTTATAAATAACCGCTTGATTTATTGCTGATTTTAAAGATGCAACATGTTGATTGTTATAGTTGGTTTCAATAAAATCCAAAAAATCAAATGCAATAAGTGGGTTGCTGTAGCGGTCAAAATCCATTCGTTGTATTTCGTCCCGATTAAAATCTTCGTAAAGTGGACTTTGAGTTGTTAAAACTTGTTTTGTGATGTTAGAGATGGTTTCTAATTTGGAAGCGTCTATGACAGAAATAGTTGCAGACTGAAAGTTGCCTGAAAGTGCATTGTAATGTTCATAGTATTTTTGTGCAACCTTTGTATACGCTTGTGCTCCTTCCTCAAATAGATTGTTGACAATTTTGTCATACGGCATTCCATTGGATACCACTTCTCCGGGAGAAGCAATGAAGTATTTTGCTTTATCTTTTATTTCATAGAGTACTTCTAGACTTGCCATGGAACAGGCATCAAACATGATAAAATCAAAATGATTCGTTGGTAAGGCATTGTTTAATTCTTTAATATCCATTTCGTCTCCACCGTCATTGCCAAATGATTTTAATTTTATGGGACCAACATTTGCTGTTACCCAGCCGGTAGCATGAGACCATAGTATTAATCCGTACGATTTGGCTTCATAATTTTCCTTTACTTCTGTGATTACTTGACGAAGTATTGTAGGATCAGATGAATTGTGACTCGCATAATCTTTTATTTTTCTTTTGCCTTCCTTTTTTGAGATATGGTATAAGGCAGCATTAGTGCCTGGAAATTTCGCATAGACCAATAAATTACCGTTTACATCCCCGATATTTTCTTCAATCTGATCAATATTATTATATGCTTCGGTTGAAAGATTGTTGTTCGCTGCAATATACACGAGTATTGTTCGAAATGGTATTACTTTATCTGGAGATGAGGGATTAGGTTTACAGCCTATAAGTAATGCTATTAATATAATTTGGGAATAAAATCTGTGAAACAACTTCATGGTGATATGCTTAGTTGAGTAATGTTACAATAAAGATGAATATTGGTGTAAATATGTAATACAATTTACAAATTATTACCCATCTTATAAAACAAAATTCAATAAAAAAGGGTGGCAGATGCCACCCTTTTATTTCTAAACTAATCTTTATTTATTAGTTGTTTGGATTTACTTTGATTTTGATTTCTTTTACAACATCAGCACCAGTAGTGTTCCATTTATTAGCAACAGTTACTTTATATACTAAATAAATAGGTTGTTGTAAATTTGCTCCAGAGTTAGTCCATCTCAAATTCTGTCCAACAACTGAACCTGTAGCTCCACTTGGTGCACTTATTGTAGAGCCTGAAGCATTTTCGTAGCGCTCAAATGTTACACTAGTTAAATTGTAATTATTAAATGCTCCCGAGATTCCTGTAATTCCGTAGCTGCTAATCAAACTAGTATTTTTAGTGTTACCAGTCATACCGTTGTAGTTGTAAATAACAGTACCGTTGAAATCTGATAAGCTTACTAATCTTCTAACATCAACTTCAGAGATATTAGTACCAGAGTTTTCTTTATCAACAAACTCTTTGTAAGGAGTTTTTAATGTAATCGCATTTACTGGGTTTTTGAATTGTACAAAGAATTCTTGACTATCATATGCAACACCATTCAAATATCTATGTGCAATCACTTTAACAGGTGTTCCGTTTACTCTAGCTCTAGCAGTAGATTGGGTGTAATCTAATTTAATGTTGTCAGATCCGTCGATTGAAATACCTGCAATTGTTGGAAGAATTTCAAATCCAAATGTAACATTAGGGATTGTAGCACCACTTACAGGGCCAGAAATATTCCATGCATCCCAAAGATTTGCTTCTAAGTTCCAATTGTTAGCTGAAATTAATTTACCATTTACTATAATGTTGTTAGCACTCCAGAAAGCAGGTTCTTTTTCTAGGCTAGCAATATTATTTAATCCAACTTTTACAGTTACAGTTACATTAACAACAGGATCTGCTGAAATTGAGCTTGTATATTTACCTGTAATTGTGTAAGTGCCTGGTAATACATTGCTTGCGATATTAATTTTTCTTGCAAAACCTTGTGTGCCATTATTCATAGAAGCAACATCCCAAGTGATACCTGCATGATCTGAAGATACAGACGAGAAGCTATATACAGCATGGAAGTCTTGTGCAGTTTTACCAACATTATTGTATGCAGCATCTAAAGTTTTAGGAATAACAAATGCAATAGTTGGAGTACCAGCTGCGCTTGTCATTTTGTAATCAATATTACCTACTACATCTACAGGTGTAACTGGAGTAGACACAATGTCAACTCTAACAATACGGCTTGCGATTAAGTCCGCAGCAGCATTTCCATTTCCTGCAAATAAATCTACTTTTACGTATGCTTTATTGTTAACTGCGGCGATGTTGTAAGTATTTGGTGTAGAGATTTTTACTGATAATTTACCAGTTGCAGGATCTAATTCTAACCAATCACCTACGTCAGTATGGTTGTCAGCTGTAGGTAGCGAATAACGTAAATTGTATTGGCTTGGCGAAAATCCATTGTCATCAAACGAAACAGTTTTTTTGCTTGTTTGAGCTGCATAATAGAATGGTTTTAAAATATCATCTAATACAACAGTTTTGAAATTTGGATTATTGTCAAGGTTTGTACTTGCATTATCTTTGTAATTCAAAGTAATGTCTGCATTATTTCTGTTTTGAGCAGTAGTTTTTGAATGAGGTAATGCTAACAATGTAGCTGTATTATCATCTGTGTAAGCTCCACCTGCATAAGTCGGGTTAACGCCTGCACTTAAGGTAATTTTATTGTTACTATCTTTAGCAAATTTTTCAATTGTTACCTCGTTTTGTGCAATGATTTCTTCTTTTGCAAGAGTATATCCAGAAGTAACATATTGTTGAGATGCATTCGCTTTAGTGTTTTTAACTCTAAAGGCAACTTGTAAATTTTCACCAGTTGATAAAGCAGTAATTGGATTACTTGCAGTTTTTGGTAAAAATCTCGCAGTTACATTAGAGAAACCTTGTTCAGAGAATTGAACGAAATCAAAATTAGTATTTACCGATGAGGCATTACCTGATCTGAAAATAACGTCTTGTGATGTAACCGATACTAAACCTCCTTGCTCATAAAAAGATGGATTAACTCCGTAAGGATTTAAGTCGTAAGTAAGCTCACCCCAACCTTGTAGTTTAGTAGTTTTAGTAGCTAAATTGTTAACAATTCTAGGGAAGAAAACAACTGGAATGTTAGCATTTGTATATTTAGGTTGTAATGTTAAACTAGTGATAGCAACTTGTTCTTTTGCTAAGAATAAAGAGCTTGATACGCCTTTCGCATCAGTAAATACAACATTATATCCGCCATCTGTTTCTTCCATAGCGATATCGCCAGCGTAAGCCTGAACTGTTGTTGCTTCGCCATTAAGAGCCCAGTATTTTTTTCCATCAGTTCCACCTACGATCGTTACAACAGTGCCGTCAACGCCATCTTTACCGTCTTGTCCATTATCGCCTTTAGGTCCTTGAGCTTTAACCCCTGTATCAACAGCTGCTGCACCATTGTTGGAAATCCAGAAGTTTCCATTTTGTCCAATTGTTACAATAGGAGAACTTCCATTTGCTCCAGCTGATCCAGGTGCTCCAGGTGTTCCAGCAGGACCCTGTGGGCCAGTAGCTCCAGTATCTCCTTTAGCTCCGTTTACGATATCATACGTAGTAGATTGGCCAGTTGGCGATTTAAATACAATTCTAAAACCTCCGGTGATTGCAGTTACTGATTCAACTACATTGTTAGCGGCTAAAGATTGTAATTGTGTTTTAAGAGCAGCAATGTCATTTTTGTTTTGCTCAATGCTTTGTTCAAGTCGTGTGATGTCGTCATCATACTTCTTACAGCCTTCAAATACCACCGAGCTACTAATAGCTACAGCTAAGGCTAGTTTGGATAGATTTCTAATTTTCATATTCGCTTTTTGAGATTAGTTCGAATTATTTTAATTAATGTTTTTATTAGATGTTCTCAATTAATTTTTTGTAAAAATACAACATAATATTGCATCGGCAAATTTTTTTTTAAAATTTATTTACCGTATGTTTTTAATTCAAATATTAGTTGGTGTTTTTCCCCATCAATATCACTTATTTCTATTTCATAAGAGGTTTTAATGTCCTTTTTGTGGATGATAATGTGTTCTTTAGCGTAATTTTTGTCTTTAAATGTTATGTTTTTAAGTAATGCTAGGTTAATAATATCTTGTTTAGTAATGTCATCTGTACTATCTGATTTGATAATATTCTGAGCAGTTAATGGCTGGCTTTTCATTCCATAGATTAATATTTAACTAGTTTTCAAAGGTGTTCAATTGAATTTTAGATGTAAAACTACAATATTAAATTGTTTTATACAATTATTTTATTGTTTTTGATGTAAAATTTTAATTTATAAACTTTTGGTCTTATTTTTGTTTCCAATGAAATACAAGAATCATTATTGTATAAACACCATACCTTATAAATAAAAATGTCGAACTGGGAACGTCTTGAGAAAGTCATACAATATTTAGGATTTAACGTAAATTCATTTGCAAAGGAAATTGGTTTAAATCGTGCCGAAAGATTATATCAGATCAAAAGAGGTAACTACGCCATCAGTAAAAATTTGGCAAGTACTATAGCATCACGTTTTCCAGATATCAATGAAGCTTGGTTAATAACGGGTGAGGGCAATATGTTGAAGGATGGAGATAGTTATTGTAAAATTCCTTTATATAATATTAGTTTGGAGAATTTTAAGACAGATCTATCTCAGATGACTCCTGCTCACGAATTAGAAATTCCAATTTTATCTGGCAGTGATTTTGCGATTGTCAACGAAGGAGAGGCTATGTCTCCTGAGATAGAACATGCCAGTGTTGTATTTGTTAAAGAAGTAGATAAATCTGCAGTTATATATGGAGATATTTACCTTATCATTTCTGAACACATTAATTTAATCCGCTTTGTGCGAGGATTAGATGATAAAAGATGGAAATTAGTGGCTAAAAATTCAACAGATTATGATGATATCTATATTGATCAAAGTGCAGTAAAGGCTGTATATAAGGTCAAGGGTGTACTGTCTATGGTTACAATGTAAAATTGTAAATAAAAATATTTTATGAAAGCTCATCACAATTGATGGGCTTTTTTCATATGTCATTCTTTACTGTTAAATAGGTTAAATTTAAAATTCTTCATGCTCATAAGTGTGCTTTGGTCCATTATTATACAACAAATGTCCAATATAAAACAGCACTAATAATGAAGAAATAAAGGAATACTTAACAAATAAAAATATCAAGAATGAAGAAGCCGAGATATATAATAAAAATAGAAAGGCTTTTTTGCTGTCGTGCATTTTGAAAATAGCCACAAGAGCTAAAATATAAATAAAGCAGCAAAGGATAATAAAGTCGTGTCGACTTCCAGACCGTTGAATAAAGTAATCATTTTCTTTTTAACTAATGAATGAATAATTTTTAAGCTAAACATTCATGAGGGCAATAGATTGTGATTTGCAAAATCAAAGAGTCGGAATCGGATTTCCGTGCGGATTGGTGTTTGTAAATGCGCAAAGAATTGTGCTCATTAGAACGTAATTGCAGAGTTGAATTTTATTTGTTCTTGCAACTATTCAAAGGTAATACTCGTATATTAAGTTAATGTTAAGTTTTAACTTATTTATTTAAAAAATCTTTGCAAGCCTGTAACCCATTGTTCAGTCTTTGTTCACCTATTCCAGAAACTAATACATAATTTGCATTTAGGGCGTTAAGTTCCTTTTTCCAAATTTCTAAGAATTGCTCCCGTTGATCGGGAAAATCCCGCAAAGGATCATCTTCCCAAGGCAAATCGATATCCATTAATAGATAAAGATCATATTTTCTTGTTTTTATTTCATTAACAACTATATCAGGTGTATATTGAAATAAATGATCGCACCATATTTTTACAGTCAGGATCGTAGTGTCGCAAACCAGGAGATTACTAGCAACGCGAGCGGCAATAGCTTCTTCCAAGGCACGTTGTCCGTGAAACATATTTACTTCATCTTCTACCGTATATTGTTTATTTAGATTTTCACAATAATATCGTGCATATTCGGGTACGCAAAAGGTGTTTAATTCCTGAGCCAAAAAATTAGCCATAGTGGATTTTCCTGTGGATTCAGGTCCCACTACTGCGATTTTTATTATCCCCTGTGTTGAAGTTGACATGTCTGCAATATTACGGAAAAATTAAGAAGTAAAGATGTGTTTGATGGTAGAATAACTGGAAAAATTAGAGGAGAAAAGTTCTACTATTCAATTAAAATGCTTAATTGAACAACCTTGAAAGATACAATTTTAAACCCTAAATTACTTTATTGTACTATCCTGTTGGCACAGTTTGTACTTGCAAAAGATTCGGGTTTAGCTTTGAATATGAAACCCATTCCCAAAATATAGCCCATAGCTTCTTTTAAGGCAACATTGGATTCAAAATGTGGATTTGTATTAATGTCCGCATGTACTTCGAGATCAACTTGGTATCTGTCTAGGAGAGGACAGAGCTGATATGCGGCTTCAATGGATTTTTGGACTTCAAGTAGCATCCTTTCTTTAATGCTCATCTTGCGCGTAATTCGTTCTTTTTGGATAAACATAAATCCGCCTTTATGTTCTCTTAAAAAGACAATAACAGTAGCCATCTCTACGATGTTGCGTTTGACTTGCGAATCAGTGCCGATGTACACCTTTAGTTTGTTTCCTACTTGTCTTTCTCTAATAATAGCTTTTTCAACAGCATCGTTGATAGATGAGCGAAGGTATTCGCCATTGTATTTTTGCCATCCCATAATTTGTTAAGTTTTTTATTAAAATTAAAAGTTGAATGTTCATTGTATATTAAAGTATTATTATTTCTAATTAATGTGAATCCTTGCTTCCGTAGGCTAAATCTCCCGCGTCTCCCAATCCAGGAACAATATAAGACTTGCTGGTAAGTTCCTTGTCCATGTCGCCAATCCATAGATGTGCTTCTGGAATAAAAGCACGTACATGTTGAACGCCTTCTTCTGATGCAATCACCGAAGCAATATGTAATTCCTTAATATTGTATTGACTTAAAAGTTCCTTACAACACAATACTAAACTTCTTCCTGTGGCAAGCATTGGATCTGCTATAATGACTATCTTGTCATCAAGATCTGGTGTGTTTTCATATTTTTTGTGAATCTCAAATTCCCCACTTTTCTTCGTATGACGGAATGCAGCGATGAAACCTGAATCGGCTTGGTCGAAAACATTTAATAACCCTTGATGAAATGGAAGTCCAGCTCGGATAATGGTGACTAGCACGGGCTGCTCATCTAAAGTATACATTTCTGAGATGCCTAATGGCGTTTCGATTTCTTCTGGAGAATAGGTCAAGGTTTTGCTGATCTCGTAGGCAATGATTTCACCTAATCTTTCGAGATTTCTACGAAAACGCATTCGATCTTGTTGTATAGTGATATCGCGGAGCTCGGCGATATAGTGATTGGCTATACTATTTTTTTTTGTTAGAATCGTAATCATAGCATTCTAGTTTAGAACCAATTTAACAAAAAAAAATCAGATATGTTTACATTACGTCACAATATACGTGTAATGTTAGGAGTTGGGTTATAGAAATAGTATTTTTACGTTAGAGGCATTTTATGAGATTTGAGCTTACATCTGAATATCAACCTACGGGAGATCAACCTGCAGCTATCAAAGAATTGGTTGCGGGAGTACAACAAGGGGACACTTATCAAACATTATTGGGGGTAACGGGGTCTGGAAAGACCTTTACAGTGGCTAATGTCATCCAACAAACCCAAAAACCTACATTGATTCTTAGTCATAATAAAACGTTGGCTGCTCAACTGTATGGTGAGTTTAAACAATTCTTTCCGAATAATTCGGTGAATTATTTTGTTTCTTACTATGATTACTATCAACCTGAAGCTTTTATCGCGACGACCAACACGTATATAGAGAAGGATTTAGCTATTAATGAAGAAATAGAAAAACTCCGTTTGGCTACAACTTCCGCCTTAATGTCAGGCAGGAGAGATGTAATTGTGGTTTCTTCGGTATCGTGTATTTATGGTATGGGAAATCCAGAAGATTTTTCGCGTTCGATCTTTCGGTTCGGAGTTGGTACGACAATTTCTCGTAACGCTTTTTTACATCGATTGGTTGAAATTTTATATTCACGTACTACTGCAGATTTCAAAAGAGGTACTTTTCGCGTAAAGGGCGATACGGTGGATATTTATCCAGCTTATTTGGATAATGCCTATCGTGTGTCTTTTTTTGGTGATGAAATAGATGAATTATCTGAAATAGATCCTGTATCGGGTAAAACGATTATAAAGCACGAAACCTTATCATTATTCCCAGCCAATCTTTTTGTAACCCCAAAAGATAAATTCACAAATTCTATTTGGTCGATTCAAGAGGAATTGGTGGCGCGCAAAACACAATTGGAGGATGAAGGAAAAATGCTCGAAGCCAAACGTTTGGAAGAGCGCGTGAATTACGATTTGGAAATGATGCGAGAGTTGGGTTATTGTTCGGGTATTGAGAATTACTCCAGATTTTTCGATGGTCGTCAGCCAGGTATGCGTCCTTTCTGTTTATTAGATTATTTTCCAGATGATTATTTGCTTGTTATTGATGAGAGTCATGTGACTTTACCACAATTAAGAGCGATGTATGGTGGAGACCGATCACGTAAGATTTCCTTAGTAGAACATGGTTTTCGTTTGCCAGCTGCATTGGACAATCGTCCATTAAATTTCCCAGAATTTGAATCTTTAACAAATCAGACTATATACGTATCTGCAACACCGGGTGATTACGAATTGCAAAAGACAGAAGGTGTCTTTGTAGAGCAGGTAATTCGCCCTACAGGTTTGTTGGATCCGATTATCGAAGTGCGACCAGCCATTAATCAGGTCGATGATTTCTTGGAGGAAGTTGATAAAGCCATCAAAGATGGGGGACGTGTATTAGCAACCACGTTGACAAAACGTATGGCTGAAGAATTGACGAAATACATGTCCAGGTTGAATATCAAGGTACGATACATTCACTCCGAAGTGAAAACGCTCGAACGTGTTGAAATCTTAAGAGGATTGCGATTAGGAGAGTTTGATGTTTTAGTAGGAGTGAATTTGTTGCGTGAGGGATTAGACTTGCCAGAAGTGACTTTAGTAGCTATTTTGGATGCTGACAAAGAAGGATTTTTGCGTTCGGAACGTTCATTAATACAAACCATAGGTCGTGCTGCTCGTAACGACAAAGGCCGTGTGATCATGTATGCTGATAAAATGACCGATAGTATGCAAATTACAATTGATGAAACAAATCGTCGTCGTGAAAAGCAAATTGCATATAATCTTGAACATGGAATTATCCCACGTACTGTAGGAAAGTCGCGTGAAGAAATATTAGAACAGACTTCAGTAGCCGATTATAAGCCCGGTGAAGTCAAAGCTTATGTTGAGCCAGATGCTTCTTCAGTAGTAGCTGCAGATCCATTGATGGAATACATGGGTGAAAAAGAATTTAAAAAAGCTATCGAAACAGTGCGTAGACGTATGGAAAAAGCCGCTAAGGATATGGATTTCTTAGAAGCAGCAAAATTACGTGACGAAATGTTTGCGATGGAGGCACAATACAAAGAAAGATTTGATTAATCCAAATCTTTCTTATTTTCTTTCTTGATATAATTTAGTTTTATTAAGACTCAACGTCCAGCAGAAATTTTCTTTTGTCAAATAAAAATTCCCATTGGTAAATAATGTATCATTGCTTTGATCCAAAATAATACTGTGATCTTCCTCTGCAACAAATATCTCCGCTTTTTTCTGTAGAGAATCAATGAGTATAAATGCTGAAGTTTGATAAGAATTAGCTGCATTTAGAACATCTAATGAAATGCCGTCTTCGAAAGGACGAATGCAATCATTCTTCAATTGTGACCAAGTATATCCTGCAGAAGTAAGACAACCGTTTTTATCTTTTTCTCCTCCTATATTACTTACTGAATCTACTGTGCTAATAGTAGAAGAAGATGTGGTTCTATTGGATTGACATCCCCAAAAAAGTAATATTGTAAATAAACCTAGTAGTGTGTTAAATTTCATGTGATTCTATAGTTAATAGTGGAGATTAATAATCAAAAAATATTCCGTAGTTATAACAAACGGCTTTATAAAAATGTTTTTTGTTTTATTTGTAATAAACAATTATTAAGTTTATGCAATTTATAATTTTAGAGTTGTCTATTTGAAAAAGTGTTAATGAAGAAGGGTGTTTTAGTCATCAAATTTGGTTCCGCATCGGTAACATCGGATGGTGAAATTGATGAGCGTATTATATTAGAAATTGCAAGACAAGTATCCGCCTTACAAGCGCAGTACAATATTGTGATTGTATCATCGGGTGCAGTTGCTGCGGGTAAAAAATATATCCCCAAATACAAGGGGACCTTGGAGCAGCGTAAAGCAGCTGCGGCTATTGGTAACCCACTATTAGTGCGAAAATACTCGACCTATTTCAAACCCTTCAAAATTGCTTTGGCACAAAGCCTTTGTGAGCGCCATCATTTCTCCAACAGAGAACAATTTTTGCAGTTAAAAAGTACATACGAGACTTTATGGAAAAACAATGTTATTCCTATTGCCAATGAGAATGATGTAGTAAGTAACAAAGAACTTAAATTTTCAGATAATGATGAGTTGGCAACTTTGATAGCTGCTGGTTTTGGAGCGGATAAATTGCTATTGTGTACGTCGGTACCTGGTGTTTTGGACAATGAAGGAAATGTAATTACTGAAATTGATAATATTGATAAAAGTGTATTATCCCTTGCACGCAAGGATAAATCTGCTGTAGGTTTAGGAGGAATGACCTCTAAGCTCAATTTCGCACGACTTGCTACCCAAATGGGTATTGAAGTGGTTATCTTCAGCATGCATGGCGTGGATAATATTATCAAAGCAGTCAGTGGAAAAACTGGAACACTTTGTAGAGCACAAGGTAAAAAGGTAAGTTCTAAACAAAAGTGGATGGCAAGTGGCAGCCTAATTAAAGGCTTGGTAACAATTGATAAAGGAGCGTTAACAGCCTTGCGTTACCGTAAAAGTTTACTCGCTGTCGGCGTGGTAGATATTATTGAGCATTTTGAAATAGGAGAGGTGTTTCATATTGCGGATGAAGAAGGGACTATTCAAGCTGTTGCGAAGTCCAAAATAGACTCATTGACAATGAAAACAAGTAGTAAAGCGAAGAATGTAGAAATAGCACATGCGGACGATATCGTGCTTATATAATAAAGAAACATGGCAAGTATTCAGACACAATTAGAAGCAGCTCAGAAAGCGAAAAAGGTAATAAACGCGTTGACTGTAGCGGAAAAGCAAGCAATTTTAATTGGGATTTCGGAAACCTTATTGGAGAATATTGAAAGTATCATAGTAGAGAATAAAAAGGATCTTGATCGTATGGATCCTGCTGATTCCAAATACGATAGATTGTTGCTGACAAAAGAGCGTATCATAGGTTTGTCCAATAGTGTTTTGGACGTGGCTAATTTACCTGATCCTACAGGTATTACCTTAGTTTCGAAGGTGTTACCGAATGGCTTACAGATCGAAAAAAAATCAGTAGCATTAGGTGTAGTGGGAGTGATTTATGAAGCACGTCCGAATGTGACCATTGATGTAGCTGCATTGTGTATTCAATCGGGGAACGTATGTTTGTTGCGAGGTGGTTCTGACGCGATATATACAAATACCTGTTTAGTGAGTTTAATTCAAAATGTGTTAGCATCACAAGGCTTGGATGTTAATTTAGTGCAATTGCTACCAACGGATCGTGGATTGGTGTACGATTTATTGACCGCTACGCAATATGTGGATATCATTATTCCAAGAGGCTCACAATCTTTGATTGATTTTGTTCGTGAGAATGCCAAAGTTCCGGTTATCGAAACTGGAGCAGGAGTATGTCATACCTATGTGGATAAAACTGCTGATTTGGATAAAGCCGTGGCTATTGTCGTAAATGCTAAAACTTCAAGACCATCTGTGTGCAATGCTTTGGATACGATTTTGGTAGATAAAGAAGTTGCGGAAGCCTTTGTGCAAAAATTAGTCACTCCACTTATTCCTTTTGACGTGGAAATTTTTGCTTCCGAAGAATTGTATCCCGCATTTGAGCAGTTGAATTATCCTTATTTAGTGAAAGCAAGTCAAGAAGATTTTGGTCGAGAGTTTTTAGATTTTAAATGTTCGATCAAAACGGTGGATGGACTAGCGGAGGCATTAGATCATATTGATATATATTCTTCCAAACATTCGGAATGTATTGTTTCTCAGGATGAACAAAATATTAATATCTTCTTACAAGCTGTGGATGCCGCGGCGGTGTATGCCAATGCCTCAACTCGATTTACCGATGGTGGAGAATTTGGTTTGGGTGCCGAAATCGGTATTTCTACACAAAAATTGCATGCTCGTGGACCTTTCGCCTTAGAAAAGTTAGTCACCGAAAAATGGTATATTCGTGGTGACGGACAAATTCGGTAATAAATGGGGATACGATTTGAAAAAGACACTATCCTGAATTGGATAAATGAGATGGGAAAATTCCTGCGTTTGCTGGTAAGCAAATGGGAAGGAGAATTGGTGGAATTGGAACCCGAAGCTATCTCAAATGGGTATAAAGAATTCTTTAAAAGAGAGCGTGAAGAACTATTAAAAATGGATGAAAATGAACTTATCATTTTCGTCGCATCTTTAGAGCCTGAACAAATTCGTCCATTAGCACAATTGCTGATGTATGATGGATTGCTAAATTCAGATAAGGTTATTTTGCAAAAAGCAAAAGTTCTTTTTGAATACCATATGAAATCTTCGGGAAGTTTTTCTTTAGAAGATTACGACCTGCTAGGTCAGATTGATAAAGCATTAAAATAGAAAAAGTCGGTAAGCGACTTTTTCTATTTTAATATTTCTCGCGCAATTACTAATCGTTGAATTTCCGATGTGCCTTCATAGATTTGAGTGATTTTCGCATCGCGCATTAGGCGTTCCACGTGATATTCTTTCACAAAACCATAGCCACCGTGAATTTGTACAGCTTCAACGGTATGTTTCATCGCGACTTCTGAAGCATGTAATTTGGCCATTGCAGCTTCTTTTCCATACGGTACACCTTGATCTTTCGTCCAGGCAGCTTTGTAGGTTAACAATCTAGCGGCCTCGATTTCCACTTCCATATCGGCTAATTTGAATTGTATGGCTTGATGATTAGAAATCGGTTTACCGAAAGTTTTTCTTTCTTTGGAATATGCCAATGCCAAATCATAAGCTCCAGCCGCGATGCCTAAAGCCTGTGCTGCAATCCCAATACGACCGCCATCCAACGTCTTCATCGCAAATTTAAATCCAAACCCATCGTCACCAATGCGATTTTCTTTAGGCACTCTGACATCAGAGAACATCAGTGAATGCGTGTCCGAACTACGAATACCTAATTTATTTTCTTTTGGTCCAATTGTAAAACCAGGCATTCCTTTTTCAACAATCAGCACATTAATTCCTTTGTGTCGTAGTTCAGTATTTGTTTGTGCAATAACAAGGTATATATCTGCGTTACCACCATTGGTAATCCAGTTTTTTGTTCCATTCAAAAGATAATGATCGCCTTTGTCTTCCGCTTGCGTATGCTGTGAAGAAGCATCAGACCCTGCTTCGGGTTCTGACAATGCAAAAGCGCCAAGTTTTTCTCCCTTTGCTAGGGGTACTAAAAATTTCTGTTTTTGTTCTTCTGTACCATACTCATTCAACCCCCAAAGCACAAGAGAATTATGCGCGGAAACAATCACTGCCGCAGAGGCATCGATTTTAGCCAATTCTTCCAACACCAATACATAGGCAAGAGTATCCATTCCTGCACCGCCATATTGTTCAGGAGTCATAATACCCATGAAACCTAATTCTCCCATTTGCTTGACAAATTCGTAAGGAAATTTTGCTTCTTCATCACGATCGATTACACCTGCTTTGAGCTCTTGGGCGAATTCACGTGCAGCGTCGCGAATCATGATATGTTCTTCAGATAGTTCAAAATTCATTTTAGTAAAGTTTATATGGTTGTAAACCAAATATAAAAAATTTTATTATGCTAGCATAATATTTTTATTGTTTAATTTTTAAGAATTTTAAAAGAATGTCAAAGGGAGGATAATTGTAAACCAAATTGTCAGTTATATGTTATATACCAGTGAAAATAAAGAATTTTATTAAAAAATATTTGGAAGAATATCAAAGTCTACTATATTTGTAGAGTTAATAGATTTTTGAATTTAAAACAAAGGGAATATGAGTTTAAGATTAGGAGATGATGCGCCAAATTTCACAGCGCAAACCACAATTGGAGAGATTGATTTTTATGATTACACAGCAGGCAGTTGGGTAGTATTATATTCGCACCCTTCAGATTTTACACCAGTATGTACCACTGAATTGGGTAGAACTGCACAATTGAAATCAGAATTCGAAAAACGTAATGTAAAAGTTTTGGCTTTAAGTGTTGATCCTGTAGAAGAGCATTTAGAGTGGGTAAAAGATATTAACGAGACTCAAAATACAACTGTTGATTTCCCAATCATTGCCGATAAAGATCGTAAAGTAGCAGAATTGTATGATATGATTCATCCGAATGCTTCGGCAACAGCGACAGTTCGTTCGGTATTCGTAATTGGTCCAGATCGTAAAATCAAATTGACATTGACTTATCCAGCTTCAACAGGTCGTAATTTCAATGAGATATTGCGTGTGATTGATTCGTTGCAATTGACTGCAGATTATTCTGTGGCTACACCAGCAGATTGGAAGCACGGGGAAGATGTAATTGTAGTTCCTGCAATTAAGACAGAAGACATCCCAGCTAAATTTCCAAAAGGATTTAAAGAAATTAAACCTTATTTGCGGGTAACACCTCAGCCTAATCTATAATCTTCGCTACTAGCACAAACAACATATATAACAAGAAAGCCAACTCTATCAGTTGGCTTTTTCATTGTATGAGTTTTTTCGTTTTCTCAGTATATAAGAAACTAACACCGCACATATGACTATTATCAATAAGTGAACAGCCAGCTGTTCGAAGTCAAAACTATAGTGCTCATTACTTGAGAAATACAAGAAAGTTTGTGTTGCTAATAATAGAGACAAGAATATGAATAAATATATCCAAAAAGTTTTCATGTTAGTTCTAAGATATTAAATATCTAATATTCAAACAAATAAAATTTAGTAAAAAAGGACACATTGCTGTGTCCTTTTAATATATAATGGATTTTAGACTAATTTCTTAATAAACTTTTACGATGTAAATGTAGTCTTGTAACTTTTTAATTTGTTCGGTACGACTTAATTTGTTCAACGCATTTTTATTATTCAAAACGATATTTCCTTTTAGGGACTCACCAGGAATGCGGTTCAATGTTTCAATCAATTCTTTCGATTTGATTGCAAAGGCTGCACCGTCAATTCCTTTTTGTTTACCCGAAATAATACCTACAACATTGCCTTGAGCATCTAATACAGGACCTCCACTATTACCTGGGTTAACAGGAATTGAAATTTGATAAGCGATGGTATCACCTGCATAACCTGTATTCGAACTCAAATAACCTTGTCCGTATACGGCTTCATCACGAGGGAAACCAATAGTGTAAATATCTTCACCTACGTCTGTAAGTTGTTTTTTGAATGTATAAGGTATAGCTTTGGTGTTTTTGAAGCTAGAGTCCGAGATACGCAAAATCGCTAAATCTTTTTCAGCATCCGTGTGAATAATTTCTGCGCGGTAAGCTTTTCCTTTGTTGTTTTGCAATTGGATGGAATCTGCGCCATTCACTACGTGATAGTTTGTCACGACATAACCATCTTTGGTCAATAAGAAACCAGTCGCACCAAAGTGTGAAGGAGTCTCTTTTTGAGGTTTTTCGTTTTTGTTGATGTTTTGTAACACTTTGTTTTGAGCTGTTACATTACGTTTTACAGAATTCATTTCACGACGCAAAGCACTATAATCTGAAGTCGCTTTTTTCACATCTGTGAAATAACCTGTAAACCAAAGCGTGCTGAAAACAGAAATAACAGCAACAGCAGCAGCGATACCTGTATTGATTTGTAATTTGCTCCAGAAGGAAATTACTTTAGTACCGAAATCTTTTTCTTCTTCTGTTTTGAAAGAATCTACTTTTTCAGCACCTTCTCCTAAAGCAGCTTTAAATAAATTTCTGCTTTCATTGTCTTTGAAGGTTTTTAAGAAAGTCTTATGTTCTTCGAAAATTTGAGCATATTCAGGATTAGACTTGCAAAAATCTTCGAAGGCTTGAAAGTCTATTGGTTCAAGTTCACCTCTCAAATATTGGTCTGCCCACTCTATGAAATTATGCCTTTGCATCTGCATGTTTGTTACTCCTTGATTTTAATCGTAAAAAATATCTTTTTGAGACGTTGTAAGCATTTATACTTTTGAGTCTTTGCATTATCACTGTTGGTATATCCAAACTTCTCGGTGATGTCTTGCATCGACAAGTTTTTGATATAAAAATCTTTCAGTAACGTCTTGCAAGGTTCTCCTAACTGATTCATGGCTTCATTCATTTGATCGAACTTATTTTCGACCTCTTGATGTTGCTGAATATCTTCTTCTACATGTAATATATCTTCAAAATCGGATATATCGGATGTATTGCTAGTATGACCTTTTCTCGATAATTGTTTTAACCACAATCGACGAGATACAGCATATAAAAAAGTACTGAGCTTACTATTCAACTCAAACTTGTGTTGAGTAATCTTGTCGTATAATACCATCACGGCTTCTTGAAAAATATCTTTAGCCTCTTCATCCGTTCCGTTGTTGTTGACTATCATATGAGCGATAGAAGGGTAGAATGATTTATAAATTCTATTGATGAATCTATTATCTCCCTGCGCGATGCCTTCGATGATTTCAGCGTCCGAAACGTCAGTTGGTAATATGTTCTTAATCTTACTCACTTATTAATACCCTAAAATCCAAATAGTAACCCTTTAAAAATTAAATTTAAGATATGAAAAATATTTGGTTCAAACGTAGGAGATTTTTTAATGAAAAACCAAGAAACTTAATAAAATAACGATAAAATGAAATTAACTTATTGTTATACAACTGATTTGTTTTCACATGAAACGGAATGATTTTAAGATTAAATACACAAAATGAAAATTCCGCAAACGTGTGTGTTTAGGTAGGATGTTGTATTTGCTTTTGGATATGATATTTTTGTTATTTACAACATCTAAATAAATGAATTATAAATCGCTAACATCTCTATTTTTAGCTGTTATTTGTTCGCTGACTAATGCAAACAGTCAAGAACAAATAGGCACTAATTTGCCGTTTACCCAAAGTTTAAGTGGTTTTGCTTTTACTAGTACTGCCCAGCCTACAGGTGATGAATGGCAATCTCCGCAAGCCCTTTCCTTGAATAAAGAATTGCCAAAAGCTTACTTTTTTTCTTTCGCTAACACGAATGAGGCTCTGAAAGTATTGCCAGAACATAGTTCTTATTTCAAAAATCTAAATGGTACTTGGAAATTCAGTTGGGTGAAACATCCAGATGAACGTCCTAAGAATTTCTATGAGAATTCTTTTGATGTATCCAAATGGGATGATGTGCCTGTACCTATGAGCTGGAATATTTTAGGAATTCAAAAAGATGGATCACTGAAATATGGTGTTCCTATCTATGTGAATCAACAAGTAATCTTCCAACACAGTGTAAGAGTTGGAGATTGGCAAGGTGGGGTAATGCGAGAACCACGAAAAGATTGGACAACATATCATCATCGCAATGAGGTAGGTTCTTACAAACGGTCGTTTGAGGTTCCTGCTGATTGGAAAGGAAAAGAAGTTTATATCAATTTTGATGGGGTTGATTCATTCTTTTATTTATGGATCAATGGAAAATATGTTGGTTTCTCGAAAAACTCCAGAAACTTAGCTTCATTTAATATTACACCTTATTTGAATGAAAAAGGGGCTAATACTGTTTCTGTAGAAGTTTACCGTAGTTCAGATGCTTCTTTCTTAGAGGCACAAGATATGTTCCGTCTTCCAGGAATTTTCCGTACAGTATCCTTGACCGCTAAACCTAAAATTCAATTTAGAGATTTGGTGGCTATTTCTGATGTGGTGAATAATTACAAAGATGGTGTGTTGAACATTTCGGCTGATATCAAAAATGCTTTTGATAAAGTGTATAAAGGTTTCCACATCACTTACAAGTTATATGCCAATGCTCTTTATTCGGATAATGTAGAAAATCTTGTTGCTACAGTGGACGATACAAACGGAAGCGAAGCAAAGCTGAGCGCTAAAACATCAGTTTTTACCACAAAACAGTTGAAAATTGAGAATGTACGTTTATGGTCTGCAGAAAGACCTTACCGTTATACTTTAGTAGCGGAACTTAAAGATAAAAAAGGTAAAGTTTTAGAAACAGTTTCTACGTATGTGGGTTTCCGTAAAGTTGAAATTAAAGATACCAGAGCACAAGATGATGAGTTTGGATTAGCTGGTCGCTACTATTATATTAACGGCAAGACTGTGAAGTTGAAGGGTGTGAATCGTCATGAAAGTAATCCCGAGACAGGAAAGGTTATTTCGCGTGAGCAGATGGAAGATGAAATCAAATTGATGAAGCGTGCTAATATCAACCATGTGCGTAATTCACACTATCCAGATGATCCTTACTGGTATTTCTTATGTGACAAATATGGTATCTATTTGGAAGATGAAGCCAATATAGAAAGTCACGAGTATTATTATGGTGACGCATCGTTATCTCATCCTATTGAATGGAAAGATGCACACGTAGCACGTTGTGTAGAAATGGTACAGGCGCGTATAAATCATCCTTCAGTTGTGATTTGGTCATTGGGTAATGAGGCTGGTCCAGGTAATAACTTTGTAGAAGCTTATAAAGCTATTAAAAAAATTGATACATCACGTCCTGTTCAGTATGAGCGTAATAATGCTATTGTAGATATGGGATCGAACCAATATCCTTCTATTAGCTGGGTGAAAGGTGCTGTGACAGGCAAATTTAATTTGAAATATCCTTTCCATATTTCGGAGTATGCGCACTCTATGGGTAACGCAGCCGGTAACTTAATTGATTACTGGGAGGCTATGGAATCTACTAACTTCTTTATGGGAGGTGCTATTTGGGATTGGATCGATCAATCTATGTTTTATTATGATAAGAATACAGGAGAGCGTTTCCTTGCTTATGGTGGTGATTTTGGTGACACACCAAACGATGGTACCTTTGTGAATAATGGTTTGCTCTTTGCTGACCGTACAGAAAAACCTCAATATTGGGAAGTGAAAAAAGTTTACCAAAATGTTGGTGTAAAAGCTTTGGATATTCAAAAAGGCGAAATCGAAATCTTCAACAAAAATTATTTTGTGTCATTGGAAGATTATGATATTCAATGGGCACTATACGAAGATGGTGTAGAAATCGAAAGAAGTTCTGCGTTTATCGGCCCTAAGAATATTATTAGTCCTCGTCAAAAACAAATTGTACGTGTCCCTCTTTCTTTTGATAAATTAAAAGAGCAGTCTGAATATTTTGTGAAGATCCAATTCTTGCAAAAAGAAGCTCAAATATGGGCGCCAAAAGGCTACGTGCAAATGGAGGAACAGTTGTTAGTGAAGAATGCTTCAAACAAACCTTTAATTTCTTCAGTAGCAAAAGGAAATCCATTAAAGGTTTCTGATAATGCAAATTTAAAAGCTGTAGAAGGTGATGGCTTTAAAGCGATATTTGATCTTCAAAAAGGAACAATTCATAGCTTAGTATACAATGGTAATACAATTATCCGTGAAGGCGAAGGTCCACAATTGGACGCTTACCGTGCGGCATTGGATAATGACAATTGGGCTTACCAACAATGGGTCGCTAAAGGTTTACATAATTTAAAACATAAAGCTTTATCAAATTCGATTTTCCAAAGAGCGGATGGTGCATTGGTATTATCTTTCGTGGTAGAATCACAAGCGCCTAACGCAGCAACTATTGTTGGAGGAAATTCAGGTACATATAAAATTATTGAGCATTCGGACAGAGCTTTTGGTGTTTCGGATTTCAAATTTACTACTAATCAGATTTGGACAGTTTATCAAGATGGTTCTATTGAGTTAGAATCTATTATTTCATCAAATGATGCAAGTTTTGTATTGCCTAGATTGGGCTATGCATTGCAGCTTCCTGAAACATTAAGCAATTACAATTATTATGGTCGTGGCCCAATAAATAACTATGCTGACCGTAAAACTGCTCAAAATATTGAGTTCCACAAAAGCACGGTTAAAGATCAGTTTGTGAATTGGTCTAACCCGCAAAGTATGAGTAATAACGAAGAGGTACGTTGGGCTTCATTAACAAATACAAGTGGGCAAGGTGTTATTTTTGTTGCAAAAGATCAATTGTCTACCTCTGCTTTACCTTGGTCAGAATTAGCAGTTACTTTAGCAACCCATCCACATGAATTACCTAAAAGTTCGGGTACACATTTACATTTGGATGCTGCGGTAACTGGATTAGGGGGTAACAGTTGTGGGCAAGGTCCTCCATTGGATCCAGATCGTGTAAAGGCGGATACTCATTCAATTGGTTTCATTATTCGTCCAGTGAATAACAATTTTACAGCACAAGCAAATGTGGCTGTGGCTGGTGAAATGCCTTTGACTGTTACACGTTCGAATGCAGGTGAGGTTACTATTGCAAGTGACAATAAAGATGCTAAAATCCTTTATCAAGTTGGAAAAGGAAAGCCTCAATTGTATACTTCTTCTTTCCGATTAAGAGAAGGAGGAGAGGTTTCGGCTTGGTATCAAGCAAATACCAAGATTAGAACTTCGGTAGTTTTCCCAAAAATAGAAACAGTACCTTTAAGTGTAGTATTTGCTTCAAGTGAGGAAACAGGAGAAGGAGCGAAATATTTGGTAGATGGCAATGTAAATAGTATCTGGCATACAATGTATTCGGTTACTGTTGCTCAATATCCGCACTGGGTAGACTTCGATATGGGGGAAGAAAAGCAAATCAAAGGATTTACATACTTACCTAGACAGGATGGACCGAATGGTCGTATCAAAGATTATAAGATTCAAGTAAGTTTAGATGGCAAAACTTGGTCAGAAACTATAGTAGATGGTAGTTTCTCTCGTGAGCCAAGCTTACAAACTGTTCGTTTCAAAAGTGCCGTAAAAGGACGTTATTTGAGATTTACAGCATTGAGTTCTCAAAATGGTGCTGACTTTGCTTCAGGAGCAGAATTTGGCATTATAGCGGATTAGTAGTTTAGTTTCACTTCTTATATTGGAAGAGCAAAGATGTTATGTCTTTGCTCTTTTTGTTTGTAATTAAATTTTATTAACTTATACTTATTAATAAGGTATTATGGAAAAGATTATTAAATATCCACATCCACATGGTGAAATCACTGTGTTGTGGAAGCCTGAATTATGTATTCATGCTGGTGTATGTGTAAAAATGCTTCCTCAAGTATATAAACCCAAAGAAAGACCTTGGTGCAACCCCGAAAATGCTTCAGTAGAAGAATTGATTAATCAGATTAAAAAATGTCCATCAGGAGCGCTAGGCTATGAATTAAAGAGACCTGATAATCAAATGGAGATTCAGCTTAGAGATTATTTTGATAGAATAGCTATTAGAGTCTAATAAATATTCTACAAATCAAAAAAAAGGTTATCCAAATAAATGAATAACCTTTTAAGAGCGGTCTGGACGGGACTCGAACCCGCGACCCCATGCGTGACAGGCATGTATTCTAACCAGCTGAACTACCAGACCGTTTTTGGTTTTAAATCTTGACTCAGACATGCGACTCTCCCGACAATCGGGATGTTCAACCAGCTGAATTACCAGACCTAAGATTTTTAGTTGTTGTTTTATAAAAAGAATTTTAGCGGTCTGGACGGGACTCGAACCCGCGACCCCATGCGTGACAGGCATGTATTCTAACCAGCTGAACTACCAGACCTAAAATCTTTTTTTTAATGCTTTAAAGAACGATTGAAAGATAAGAAATAATTTGGCGGTCTGGACGGGACTCGAACCCGCGACCCCATGCGTGACAGGCATGTATTCTAACCAGCTGAACTACCAGACCTAAATTATTTTCAATATTTTTCAGAACGATGAAAGAAGTCTTTCTTTCTCTTGCGGTCTGGACGGGACTCGAACCCGCGACCCCATGCGTGACAGGCATGTATTCTAACCAGCTGAACTACCAGACCTTTTTGTTTAAATCTTACACTCACACAACCTACTTTTTTAATTGTTAGGATACTCTCCCTTGTAAGCTTTCAGACTCAAACCCTTCATCTGAGAAGGTGTGCAAATATAGGGCTGTTTTGCGTAAAAACAAACTTTTTTTGAAAAAAAATTACTCTACAGCACCCTCTTTCATCTTCTCTGCATTCTCTGCAAATTGCAATGCATCGATAATCTCCTGAATATCACCATCCATAATTGCTGGAAGGTTATACATCGTCAAACCAATTCTATGTTCAGTTACGCGACCTTGTGGATAATTATAAGTACGAATTTTTGCAGAACGGTCTCCAGTGGACACTAAAGTCTTACGTTTTGCCGCGATGTCACCATTCTTTTTGTTCAATTCTATTTCGTAAAGTTTGTTACGAAGCATTTCCATTGCCAATTCACGGTTGGCTAATTGAGAACGTTCCACCTGACAAACGACAACAATACCAGAAGGCTTATGCGTCAATTGAACTTTGGTTTCAACTTTATTTACGTTCTGACCACCGGCACCACCTGAACGTGATGTCTGCATCTCAATATCGCCAGGATTTAATTCTACATCGACATCCTCAGCTTCTGGCAATACCGCTACTGAAGCTGCAGAAGTATGTACACGACCTTGTGTTTCGGTATCTGGTACACGTTGTACACGGTGTACGCCCGATTCATACTTCAATTGACCGTAAACATCTTCACCAATTACTTTTAGGATTACCTCTTTATAACCTCCTGAAGTACCTTCCGTAACATCCATTACTTCGTTACGCCATCCTTTTTTCTCAAAATAACGTGTGTACATACGGTACAAATCTCCTGCAAAAATCGCTGCTTCATCACCACCCGTACCTCCACGAATCTCAATAATAGCATTTTTAGCATCTTCAGGATCTTTAGGAATTAACATAAGACGGATTTCTTCTTCTTTTTCCTCTTTTTGAGCATAAAGTAGATCTTGTTCCTCTTTTGCCATTTCCCTTAATTCTTGATCCTTTTCATTCACAAGAATATCTTTGTTAGCTTCCATATTGCTAACGATGTTTTTATAGATATGGTATTGTTCAACGATTTTGCCCAAGTCTTTGTACTCCTTGTTCAATTTTGCAAATCGTTTCATATCAGAGATGGTTTCTGGCTTGCTTAATTCAGCTTCCACTTCTTCCCATCTTTCCTTAATAGCTTGTAATTTTTCTAACATAATTCTAAATCCTACAGGTAAATTTTGCCTTTTGGAGACGCAAAATTACTGAAAATTTATGTTAAAACCGTAGTATTTGTTAATGACTTGACACCGCTTTTAGACCAACTATAGAAGCGATAAGCGTAAAAATGAAGAATATGCGCCAAAAGTCAGCGGGTTCTTTGAAAAAAAAGATGCCCATTAATACTGTTCCGACAGCGCCTATGCCTGTCCATACCGCATATGCTGTGCCTAAAGGTAAAGTTTGAGTCGCTTTAATCAGTAATCCCATACTTGCAAATAGGGAGATAACAAATCCTAAATACCAAAGATACATTGTCGTGCCACTTGCTTCTTTGGCTTTACCAAGACAAGTTGTAAATCCAACTTCAAATAAACCTCCTAAAATCAAAAATATCCAGTTCATATTCTTTATATTGTTTGATACAAAGGTCTGGATTTTAGAAAGAATTAATTTTTACAAATGCTAAAAAGTTATCTAATCTCTGCCCGGATTCTAGACAAAGTGACTTGTGAAACACCAAGATAGCTAGCAATATATCCTAGTTTGATACGCTGTAAAAGTTTGGGGGCTTTTCCTAATAAATCAGCATAGCGCTCTGCCGCAGATTTGAAAAGACTTTGCATCAGACGGGATTCAATTTTCAATGTTTCCAATTCGGCAAGTTTTCTTCCCCAGTTCGCAATAGGAAGAGAGGTGCTGTATAAAGATTGCAATTCAGCTATAGAAATGCGATAGACGATACAATCTTCAAGCGTGTCTACAATTTCATAAGTTGGGAGATTGTGAATATAACTGTTGAGGGGTAAAATGATATCTCCAGGGAAACAAAAATCGAGTACAACTTCTTTTTCTTCTTTTGGATAAAAAATCCGACAAATGCCTTCTTCTAAAAAATAGATATATTTGATGACTTGTTGCTGTTGGATAAGGATTTCATTTTTGGATAGCGTCACTTTTTCCGCTAATCCTATTATTTTTTCCATTTCATCATCTTGCAATGGAAATATATCAAGCAATCCTCTCTTTAATTCCATTTCTGCAAACTTAATTTTTCCCCATCCCATACTGCGTAGGTACGATGATTTATCCATTCTCCTAAATTTACCACATGAGTAGCTCCATTCAATATAATATCGTATGGGACATGACGGTGACCATAAATCATATGATCATAATGTTGGGCTTGTAAAATTTCTTTACTGTATTGAATCAGCCATTCTTTATCTTCACCCAAGTAGGTTTCGGGCGAATTGCTGGATACGCGGCTGTGTTTTGACCAACGTGTGGCAATACCAATACCTAAATTCGGATGCAGTCGGGCAAATAACCATTGGCAGAAGGAACTTCTAAAAAATTTCTTTAAAAATTTATATTTAGCATCACCAGGTCCAAGACCATCACCATGATGAATATAGAAAGATTTCCCGTTGAGATTCAGAATCAACTCATTATCAACGATTCGGGCGTTTAGCTCTTTTTTCAAATAGCCAAACATCCACATATCGTGGTTACCTTTGAAAAAAGTAAGTTTAATGCCTAAATCTGCCAGTTCAGCAAGCTTTCCCAAAAAGCGAATATAACCTTTGGGTACAACTGTAGCATATTCAAACCAAAAATCAAATATATCACCCACAAGATAAAGTTCTGCAGCATCCGCTTTGATAGAATCTAACCATTGAACTATAACTTTCTCACGTTCTTCTGATTTTTCTAATGGGTAAGCCCCCAAATGGAAGTCCGAAGCAAAATATATCTTGTTTCTTGTTTGCATACGCGGTAAAAATACCAAAATCACTATTGCAAACAAACTGTATTGTTGTAAATGCTTAATAATTAGTAGATTTGATAATAAAACTAACCAGTTATGAAAACAAAATTAATTTTTGTAATGTTGTCGATAGCTATAGTTAGCTGTCAGTCACAAAATAAAATTGAAGCAGTGAAAGATATTACGCTTAAACCATACCCGCAAACAGAGAAGATAGAGCATAAGGATACGTACTTTGGTGTAGAAGTAGAAGATCCTTACCGTTGGTTGGAAGATGATTTATCTGATAAAACAAAGGCTTGGGTTACCGCGCAAAACGAAGTTACTCAGGATTATTTAGGGCAGATTCCTTTTCGTGATGCTATAAAGTCACGATTGGAGACCATTTGGAACTATGAAAAATATTCAGCCCCAACTACAGAGGGGGAGTATATCTATTGGTACAAAAATGATGGATTGCAAAACCAAGGTGTATTATATCGTAAAAAAGGAGAAAATGGAAAAGAAGAGGTTTTCTTGGATTTGGATAAACTTTCAGAAGATGGTACTACTTCCGTAGGCGGAATTTCTTTTAGCAAAGATGGTTCTCTGGTGGCTTATCAATTATCCGAAGGTGGCTCAGATTGGAGAAAAGTAGTAGTTTTAAATACGGAAGACAAGGCTGTGGTAGGAGATACCTTAATTGATGTGAAGTTTTCGGGACTGGCTTGGCGAGGGAACGAAGGTTTTTATTACAGTTCTTATGACAAGCCAAAGGCTGGTTCTGCTTTATCTGCTATGACAGATGTACATAAGTTATATTTTCATAAGTTGAACACACCACAAGCCTCAGACGAACTAGTATTTGGGGGAGAAAATTTAAAACGTCGCTATATTGGAGCTGGATTGACAGAAGATGAAAGGTTCTTGATTGTGAACGCAGCCAATACCACATCGGGTAATGAGATGTGGATAAAAGATTTGAGTAATCCGGAATCCAATTTTGTTTCGATGGTAAATAATATGGATAAGAACCATTATATTATCGATAATGACGGGAGCAAGTTATTTATTTATACCGAGCTGAATGCTCCGAATGGTCGTATCGTAACCGCAGATTTTGCAAATCCAACTCCCGAAAATTGGAAAGACTTAATTCCAGAAACCGAAAATGTATTAAGCCCATCATCAGGTGGTGGAAAAATCTTTGCTTCCTATTTGAAAGATGCGACTTCTTTAGTCAAACAGTTTGATCGCAAAGGAAAGCTTGAGCGTGAAATCGAATTACCTGGGGTAGGTACAGCATCAGGTTTTGGTGCGAAGTTGGGCGATAAGGAGTTGTATTATTCGTTTACTTCCTACATACATCCAAGTACAATTTATAAATATGATATTGCTACGGGCAAGTCTGAAGTTTATAAAGCCTCTGGTGCGAAATTCGATCCTTCGCAATATGAGTCAAAACAAATTTTTTATACTTCCAAAGATGGGACGAAGATACCGATGATTATTACACACAAAAAAGGTGTAAAATTAGATGGTACTAATCCAACCTTGTTGTATGGGTATGGTGGCTTTAACATTAGTTTGACGCCATCATTTAGTTTGGCTCATGTGATCCTATTAGAACAAGGTGGTGTATATGCTGTGGCTAATCTGCGTGGAGGAGGAGAATATGGTGAGAACTGGCATTTAGCAGGTACAAAATTGAAAAAGCAGAATGTCTTTGATGACTTTATTGCGGCAGCAGAATACCTTATTAAAGAAAATTATACTTCTTCAGAAAAATTAGCGATTGCTGGAGGTTCAAATGGTGGGCTTTTGGTTGGTGCTTGTATGACGCAAAGACCAGAATTGTTCAAAGTTGCTTTTCCTGCAGTTGGTGTGTTGGATATGTTGCGTTATCACAAATTTACAGCAGGAGCGGGATGGGCATTTGATTTTGGTACCGCAGATGAAAGTAAAGAAATGTTTGATTATTTATACAAATATTCACCCTATCATGCGTTGAAACCAAAAACAAACTACCCTGCAACGATGGTTACTACAGCAGATCATGATGATCGAGTGGTGCCTGCGCATTCCTTCAAATTTGCTGCTCGTCTGCAAGAATATCATACGGGAAGTAATCCTGTGTTGATTCGTATTGATACCAAAGCTGGTCATGGCGCAGGCAAATCTACAGCCATGCAGATTGAAGAAAATGCCGATCGTTGGGCTTTTATGTTCCAAAATATGGGGATTGGCTATACCGAAATTAAATATTAATTTAGTAAGGACGACAAAGGGTCGTCCTTTTTTATGGTCGAAAAATTAATACAACATATTCATAGCATTGTATCTCTGACTGATGAGGAAATGGTAATCGTTCGAGAATTGGTCAAAGAAAAGGAAATTCCTCGTAAGAAATTCCTGCATCAGGCAGGAGAGTTAGCTTCTTATGCTGCTTTTGTGGTGGAAGGATGTTTACGTTCGTACACAGTTGATCGAGATGGTTTCGAGCATATTCTGCAGTTTGCACCTGAAAATTGGTGGATTTCGGATATGTATTCAATGGTAAAAAATAAGCCAAGCGAATTGAATATTGATGCTTTACTGGATAGTAAGGTGTTGTTATTAAGTCGATCTTGTCAACTTTCTATTTTTGATCGAATACCTAAACTGGAACGTTATTTCCGCATTTTGAGTGAAAATGCGTTAGCGGCAAGCAATCAACGTACTATCAATTACCTGAGCTTGACAGCTAAAATGCGTTATGAAAAATTCTGTGAATTATATCCCTCATTAATCCATACTATTCCACAGAAATCCATTGCTTCTTACATTGGTATTACACCGGAATTTCTAAGTAAACTGCGTGCGGAGCGGAGTTAATTAAATTAGAAAAATCTATAGTTTGAGAAAATATATAAATTATCATACCGATTGGTATTTTATTTTTATATTTACTTTTAGTATGAGCAAAGAGTTATCAAAAGCAGAGCGCACAAAGCAATTCATTATTGAACAAACAGCACCTATTTTCAATGCGAAAGGTTATGCTGGTACGTCGCTTACGGATTTGACTCATGCAACTGGACTGACCAAGGGGAGTATTTATGGTAATTTTGAAAATAAAGACGAAGTAGCTCTTGCCGCCTTTGACTACAATTTTAATCGTGTCACGAATTATATAAAAGAGCGAATATTAAAAACTGAAAATTCAATAGAACGACTTTTGGTATATCCGAAGGTATATAGGGATTTTTTGATTATTCCGTTTTTACAACCGGGTTGTCCCATTTTGAATACGTCTACCGAAGCAGATGATACACACCCAAAATTAAGGGAACGCGCTACTAATGCACTTTCCTTTTGGAAAACATCTATTGAAAACCAAATTAAAAGAGGTATAAAACGAGAAGAAATTAAACAAGACACCGACCCGACTGAATTTGCGGTTATTTTAATATCGCTAATTGAAGGAGCCATAATGCAAGCTAAGGTGACTGGAAAATCAACAGAATTACGAATTGCCATGAATTTTTTGACACAACTTATTAATAATCTAAAAACATAATTTTTTTTATTCAAAAATATACCATTCGGTATATTTTTATAAAATTTAAATACATAACAATGAATACATTAAGAAAGATTGTAGAAAGTAAAATTCGGATCCAATATCAGGATTGTGATCCTTTCAATCACCTGAATAACTCCAAATATATTGATTGCATTGTCGCTGCATGAACAGAGCAGTTACTAGATAATTATAATTTCAATACGGCAGACATACTCCAAAAACATGGTGTCGGCTGGGTGGCTGCGCAAACACAGATTTCATACATATGTCCAGCAATATGGCTTGAAAATGTGATTGTAGAAACAAGACTTATTGCTTTTTCGGAGTTCAGCTTATTAGTAGAAGGGATTATGTGGAACGATAGTAAATCACAAATTAAAGCGATTATGTGGGGGAAATTGGTACACTTCAATATTAAAACCCAACGCAGTCACAAACATTCGCCAGAATTCATGAATCTATTTGAACAGATACATTATCCAATAGAGAACGCTAAAAACTTTAATGATCGCGTAAAAATATTAAAACAACTAAGCCAATAATTTTATGAAACGATTACTGTTAATTTCAATAATGTTTGCTACTGTCTTGGTCAACGCGCAAACATTCACGCTGAAAAGTAATGAACTCGGTGGACAAGCCACCCACAAACAAGCGTTAAACAGTATGGGCTGCAATGGACAAAACATTTCGCCACAACTGTATTGGGAAAATCAACCTGGAGGAACTAAAAGTCTTGCAGTAACAATTCATGATGCAGATGCACCCACGGGAAGTGGGTGGTGGCACTGGCTGATTTTTGATATTCCGGCGAACATTACTGAATTAAAATCAAATGCTGGCAACACAGCTTTGAGACTTGCACCAATCGGATCGATACAAAGTATGACCGATTTTTAAAACACAAGGTTATGGAGGACCATGCCCTCCCGAAGGAAATAAGCCTCATAAATATACTATTACAATTTATGCTTTGAAAACCGAAAAGCTGGGATTAGATGCAATGGCAAATCCTGCTTTAGTTGGTTTTATGTTAGAGCAAAATTTTATTGAAAAGGCTTCATTAGTTTTTTTTTACAAACGATAGTTGACAAAGTAGAGATGGAAAATATGAAAACAATACTTATTACTGGAGGAAGTCGAGGCATCGGAGCGGCTACAGCAATATTGGCTGCAAAAAAAGGTTATGCTGTAGTCGTGAATTACTGTAAAAATAAATCGGAAGCAGAGAGAGTTGTTTCGCAAATAAAAAAAGATGGAGGAGTCGCAGTAGCTCTTCCGGCAGATATTACCAAAGAAAAGTAGGTATTAAATATGTTCAGAGAAACAAAGAAAGCATTTGGTAATATAAATGTATTGATAAATAACGCCGGTATACTCAAACCTCAAATGCGATTTGAAAAAATGAGTATGGAGCGGATTGTTAATGTTTTCAAAACCAATGTTTTTGCCTAGTTTCTTTGTGCGCAGGAGGCTATTAAGCAAATGGCATTTAGCCGTGGCGGTAATGGTGGTGTAATTGTCAATGTATCTTCTTTGGCTTCGAAATTGGGAGCGCCAGACGAATATATTGATTATGCTTCTAGCAAAGGTGCACTAGACACTTTTACTATCGGATTATCCAAAGAGGTTGCTACAGAAGGTATTCGGGTGAACGCCGTACGTCCAGCATTTATTTATACAGATATTCATAAAACTGGTGGAGAACCTGACAGAATTGAAAGAATTAAAAATTCTATTCCATTAAGAAGAGGTGGATTGGCGAAGGAAGTGGCTGAAGCGATATTATGGCTTGCTTCCGATGAATCGTCGTATTGCACAGGAACGTTTATTGACGTTTCAGGAGGGAGATAATTTGAAAAAGTGGTCTCATGAAAACAAAATATTTAGAGAGCGTCCGCAAACAATTTGCGTAATACAAGATGCTCGGTGAAAAAACATTCGCCCAAGTACCAGATGAAAAATTGTTTTAGGAGTACAACGATGATATCGCTCATTTTACCGATGAGTTTTTAAATCCAAAAGATGAAGAAAAATGATAACATAAGAAACAGCAAAAGAATTTGCAGAGCAAGGTTGAATGCATGGAATAGCCACGACATCAATAGCATACTTGAACATTACGACAACAATGTAGAGTTTCTCCTTTAATTTCCTTGTTTAACTTCAATAAGGATGGCGTAATCCAAAATAAAGCGGATTTGAAAACCTATTTTGAAATAGGTCTAAATGCTTATCCAGATTTGCATTTTCAACTTCATCATTGCTTTGTGGGGGTAGATTCTTTTGTAATTTATTACACATCTGCAAAAGGAAGACTTGCTGCAGAAGTTTTTGAACTCAATGAAAATAACAAAGCAAAACGAGTGCTTTGCAATTATACAACCTAAAAGAACCTTCGTTATGAAAATCATTTATTACAAGAAAGAACATCAATATGATTTTGAAAGGCTTAATAAAGCATGGTTGAGTAAGTATTTTGATATTGAACCGCTTGATATTCAGTTTCTATCGAATCCTGAAGAGTTTATTCTTAAAGATGGTGGAACTATTTTATTTGCAGAATATCAAGGATATATTATTGGTACAGTTGCTTTAGTTGTTGTAAAGCAAAATGTTTATGAATTGGCAAAAATGACTGTTGATGAAGCGTATCACGGTTTAGGGGCAGGGAAATTTTTGTGTACATCAGCCATTAAAGAAGCAAAAAAGCGAAATGCAGAAAAAGTGATTTTGTATACCAATTCAAGATTGGAAACAGCAATCAATATCTATCGCAAGTTTGGTTTTAAAAATACTCCTCTTGATGGGCAAAAATTTAAAAGAGCCAATATAAAAATGGAATTAATTCTCAACACATTAAATAGCACGCTATGACATTTACCTTATCAAAATCCTTAGAAATACTTGAAAGGACACCTAGGGTGCTTTCAAATCTACTTTCTGGTTTGTCTGAAGAATGGATAAACGGAAATGAAGGTCAAAATACTTGGTCTGCCAAGCAAGCGGTTGCCCATTTAATAGTCTGCGAAGAAACGAATTGGTTACCCAGAGTAAAGATTATATTGTTCGATAATACAAATAAAACATTGGAACCAATTAGCATGACTTCGCATTTTGATGTGGCAGTGCACCATACGTTGGATTCCTTGCTTCATGATTTTGAAACCCTCAGAAAAAATGGAATAGAAGCGCTAAAAAGTTATCATCTCAATGATTTAGATTTTATAAAATCAGCCTTCCACCCAGAAATCCAAGAAGTCAATCTTAAACAGCTTATATCGACCTGGGCTATCCACGATTTGACTCATATTAACCAGATTTCAAGGGTTTTGGCAAAACAATATAAAAATGAGGTTGGCCCATTTAAAAAATATCTTAAATTGTTGCAATGCATTTAGCATTTGAAAAGGATATTGTTTTAGAAAGTTCAAACTTGCTTCTGAAACCCATTACTTTGTCAGATATTGACAATCTATTATATATTGCTACTTCTGATAAAACATTAATTCAATATTCACCAAAGCAGATTTATACAAAAGCCTTATTGACTACATATATAGAAAATGCTTTGGATATGAGGAGAAATCACAAAAGGTATGCATTTAGTATCTTTTCGAAATCTGATAATTGCTATGTTGGCAGCACCTCTTATTTAAATATTGTGAATGCGGATGATAGACTTCAAATTGGAGCTACATGGATTGATAAAAAATTTCAGGGAACAGGTTTAAATAGCGAATGTAAATACCTTTTGCTGCAATATGCTTTTGAAACACTTCAAGCGCATCGCGTAGAATTTTCAGTGGATGAGCGCAACATACGATCCAGAAAAGCTGTAGAAAAAATCGGTGGTAAATTGGAAGGGATTTTGAGAGAGCATACTTTGATGTATGACGGATTTAGAAGGAAAACATGTTGTTACAGTATTATTAAAAGCGAATGGGAAGCTGTAAAAAGCAGACTAGAAATATTGATTGGAACCAATAGTAAATGCTAAAATAAAGATTCGGTGCCATAAAGGATTGAATTTTATCTATTGAATCATTATTTAGATCTGAAAGCTAGAAAGAATATTTATTAATCTAGGTTAAGAATTCTACCGCGATTAGGAGATAACTTTGTTGTATAAATCATTAAGGAGGATAAAATGAGAACAATAATTCATAAAGCAGATAGCAGAGGATATGCAGATCATGGCTGGTTAAAAAGCTACCATACGTTTAGTTTTGCAGGTTATCATAACCCATCACGTATGCATTTTGGTGCATTGCGCGTGTTGAACGATGACTTTGTTGCAGGTGGTAATGGTTTTGGTCGTCATCCACATGATAATATGGAAATTATTTCGATTCCGTTGGAAGGAACTTTAGCACATGGCGACAGCATGGGCAATGAAGGAACTATTCAGCCCAATGAAATTCAAGTGATGAGTGCTGGAACTGGTGTAGCACATAGTGAATTCAATGGAAGTGAAGTTGATCATGTTCGGTTTTTGCAAATTTGGTTATTTCCGAATAAAGAAAATGTAACGCCTCGATATGATCAAATAAAAATTGATCCTGCGGATAGAAAGAATAAATTGCAGCAAGTGATTTCACCAAATCCAAACGACGAGGGAACGTGGATTCATCAAGATGCGTGGTTTCACTTGACGGACTTGGACACAGGAAATTCTGTGGAATATACGTTAAAAGGTGAGGGTACAGGCGTGTATATTTTCTTATTGGAAGGACAATTAGAGGTTGCTGGTGAAATATTGGAAAGAAGAGACGCTATTGGAATCACAGATACTACAGAAGTTGCATTGACTGCTAAAGAAAATGCTTCTGTTTTGATCATGGAAGTTCCGATGGTATAAAATAGAATATTTAAATAGGCTAGCCCTATCTATCTTGTAAAAGATAGGGCTACTCTATTTCTAGGACACTTTTGTAATGAGAATGTACAAAGATATTTTTGAAAAAGTAAATTATCTTAAAATGCATATTTTTGCGTTATGCTAAAATATATTCAATTATTAATCCTCGTTCTTTTATTACCATCATTATTAAAGGCAAATGAATCTTTAGTTTTGGAAAGCGACTCCATATTGTTTTCTGTTGATTCAACCCAAAGATTCCCTCGTAATTTTTGGAAACCTATTAATATCATTGGGCAAGATAGTGTTGAGCGTGAATTGATTCCTACGCGTAAGAAACATTTTTGGCGTGCAGGTACAGAATGGTTTTTAGCACAAGCCTTTCCCGCAACATTTAATCGCTTTATCACTGTAGATCCGTATTCTTTTATCACTTTCAAAAATTTTATTGATCACCAAAAATTCAGTGCTTGGGACTGGGACGATAATCAGTTTACAACCAATCAATTTGATCATCCCTACCATGGACAATTGTATTTTAACTCGTTCCGCAGTAACGGTTACAATTTTTACGAGTCTAGTATCGCGACTTTAGCAGGTAGCTATATCTGGGAAACGGCAGGGGAGACGCAACATCCTTCGATTAATGATTTAGTGAATACAACTTTTGGAGGGATTATTTTAGGGGAAATGACGCATCGTGTATCCCGTAATATTTTGGCTCGCAGTAAAAACGGTCAAAATATGATCGGAAATGAAATTGTTGCCTTGCTGGTAAATCCTGTAAATAGTTTGAATCGTCTGTTGGACGGTAAATGGGGAAAGAAAATTGACGATTACTACGCCGTCGATTCTTCGCATATCAGTGCGGAATTTGATATGGGGTTACGTCGATTTGATGCAAAAGAGGGAGACTTTTTACAGAAGGGTAAAAACTCTATTTATACGAGATTGCGTTTTCATTATAGCAATGGCGATCACAATTATAAGAGGCCTTTTGATGAGTTTCACGTGAACTTTGAATTGGCTAATGGCGATAGTACGACAATTCAATCCGTGAATGTGCATGCCTTATTATCTGGAGCTAAATTTTTCAAATCTAAAAAAGGCGAGCACTTTGGAACTTTGAATGCACATTATGATTTTTATAATAATGATGCTTTTTTCTATGGCGCGCAAAGCTTAGTTTATAATTGGAATTCGGAATTTCGATACAAAAAAGAAAATCGCTTGAATCTTTCCATAGGAGCTGGTGCTGTTGTATTAGCTGCGGTGCCGGATCCGTATTTATTATATGGTGCTAGCCGTAATTACAATTATGGTTCAGGAGCTTCTTATCGGTTTAGAGGAGCATTAAGTTTGCTAAATCGCTTAATGGTTACCGCAGATTATAATGGTGGTTATTTTCATACAATCAGCGGAACAAAATCATATTATATTCTACATACTGCCACTTTGGAAGGAAGTCTGCGATTATTTAAGCGCTTTTCGCTAAATGTCGCTTCTGGATATTTCGGATTACAAGGACATTTTAGAGATCAACAATACCCAGATTTTCAACGAGAATTTCCTTTTGGACGTATATCTGTAGGTTATAATATTCAATTTTAAGGACATGTGAATTAAGCATATTGCATATGCTCCATATCTTTTCCAAAAATGTGGATATCGTTCACGACTTTAAAACCTATTCTTTCGTAAAGTCTTTTCGCATTTGGATTATCTTTATCCACTAGAAGACCTAAGGTATGATGCTGTTTATGAACAATTTCATCAATGGCATATTGCAATAATTGCTTACCTACACCTTTTCCTTGGGCTAATGGACTAACGGCAAAAGTATCAATATAAAATTCCCCTGCTTGTGTTTCATCTTCTGCCCAATATTTTACATCACGATCCGCTTTTATTTTATCCCAAATGGGTTTTCGTAATTCTTGAAGTTTTGCACCGTCATAAATCGAAATTTGACCAATAATAGATCCATTTTCTTCGGTTGCAACAAAGATATTTTGATAGGAATATTGATTGTTTTCTTGCGCTACGAAATGGGCTAAAAATGCATTTGCTTTATCTCGATTTTCTTCGCCTATAAATTGATAGGTGATTTCTAGCATGGCCAGATTTATCAATTCCGCTATCTGCGTAGCTTCTGTTTTCTTTGCAGGACGTATGAACATAATAAGTGAAAATAAAAAAAGGTTAGCAAATCATTTGCTAACCTTTTTACATTCTAAAAATCAATAAAAATATTATTTTTCTAATTCTTGAAATTTATCGTAATCGATAGCTTCTGTGTTGATTTTCACAGCAGATTTCAAGTGTTCGTATACTTTCAAAGCTTTTACTTCTTCGAATAAACGGTTAGCTTGTTCTCTATCAGATAATAATTGAAGTGCAAATTGACCTAATTGCTCATCAGTAGGCTCTTCGTTGATGTTGTACATTTTGATTTGTGCGTAGATACGTTCTTTCGCTAAATCTACTACCTCGTCGTATTTAACTTCTAAGTTGTTAGCAGTAACGATACGGTTTTCGATGATAGTCCATTTCAAGTTATTGATGAAATCAGCGAAACCTTCTTCGATTTCTTCAGCAGACAAGTTAGGGTTTGTAGCTTTTAACCATCTTTTTAAGAAGTCTTCAGGGAATTTTACGTCAACTTTATCCATACCGAAAGTATACATATCGTTACGTAATTTTTGAGCTGAATTTTGTTTGAATAAGTTTTCAACTTCTTCTTTTACTTTAGCGTTGAATTGCTCTTCAGTAGTAACTTCTTCCGCATTGAATAATTTGTCGAAGAACTCTTGGTTCAAGTCAGCTTCCTCAAGACGGTTGATATTTTTAACTGTCAATTCGAACTCAGTAACGTCCAAATTAGTAGCTTCTTCTTCGTTGATACCTAAGATACGCGCTAAGTCAGCAACTTGAAATGCTTTTTTAACGTCGATTTTCACTACGTCATCTTTTTTAAGACCAGCCAATGATTTTTTAATCTCAGCGTCTTCGATGATGTCCGTACGAACTGAAGTTGTTTGCTCAATACCTTCTTCTTTAGCTTGTTTCAATGTAGCGTATAATACGTCACCTTCTTCAGAAACCTCAGGATTAGTCATTTTACCGTAGCTACGACGTAAGTTTTTGATACGTTCAGCCAAAGTAGCTTCGTCAGCTTTGATATCATATTCAGTGAATTCTGATTCAGCTGTGAAAGGAATTTCGAATTCTGGAGCTAAACCAATTTCATAGTTGAAGCTAAAGTTATCTTTGAAATCCCAGTTATATTTAGCATCTTCTTCCCCATCCACAGGAAGAGGTTGACCCAATACTTCCAATTTTTGTTCTGTGATATATGCTGAAATTTTTTCGTTTACTACGCGATTGATTTCGTCAAAAAGGATTGATTTACCAAATGTACGTCTGATATGACCTACTGGAACCATTCCAGGACGGAATCCAGGTAATTTTGCTTTTTTAGCTTGATCTTTAATCGCTTTGTCAACTGCCGGATTATAATCTTCTGGTGCTAAATCAACGGTAATTTTAGCGTTGATGTCGTCGATTTTCTGATGTGAAATATTCATACTTTTTAAGCGTTATTTTCGCATTATAAAAAAAATCCTCCCGATTCATTTTGTTCGGGAGGATATCAAGTGCGGAAGAAGGGACTCGAACCCCCACGCCTCGCGGCGCCAGATCCTAAGTCTGGTGCGGCTACCAATTACGCCACTTCCGCAGTTAGGATTTTTTTATTGTGACACAAAGATAGAATCATTTTCCATATTTGTCAAGTCTTGTTTTGAAAAAACTGCATTTATTTTGTCCCTTATTTTCTAAATGACTAAAAGCAAGACTATTAATTTTTAGCAATTTTATTCAAAAATAATTTGCAGGTATGAATAATATCTATAACTTTGAATATCAAAGTACTTTTATGGATCAAAAAGACTTAATTAATCAGATCGGGCAGATTCGCTCATTGATGGAAAAATCATCCAAGTTTATGTCGATTAGTGGACTTTCGGGTGTTTTAATCGGTAGTTATGCACTTGTAGGTGCATTTGTAGGATATACATTAATATATGGATTTGATAGTGTATTTGGCTATAGAGATAATTATGTAAATAGTGAACTCGTTCCAACTTTAATATTTATTGCTGCAGCTGTATTGGTGGTATCAGTAGGTACGGGATATTATATGGCTAAGCAGAAAGCAAAAAAATCAAGTCAGTCTGTTTGGAATCCTACCAGTAAGGCTTTATTCAAAGCGATGGCAGTTCCATTGCTAACGGGTGGGATACTTTCATTTATATTATTATATAAAGAAAACTATGGAATGATTGCTTCTTCGATGTTGATTTTTTATGGTTTGGCGTTGAGTGCTGCGTCAAGTTTTACTTTTAAAGAATTGCGTTGGTTGGGCGTTTTGGATATTATTTTAGGTTTGTTAGCTTTGTGCCTTCCTGGATATGGTATCTACTTTTGGGCAGTAGGGTTCGGAGTATTACATATTATATATGGTTTAATCGTTCATCAACGTTACGAAAAGTGAGTTTGGATCTATCACTATATGACAAAGTATTAGAGAATCGTGTGCGTTTGCAAATCATGAGTGTATTGGTGGTAAACGAACACTACGATTTCAATTCGCTGAAGGAACTTTTGGAAGTAACGGATGGCAATTTAGCTTCGAATCTAAAAAGTTTGGAAAAAGAAGGTTATATCACCGTGGAGAAGTCTTTTGTAGATCGTAAACCTAATACCAAGTATAGAAAGACTGATAAAGGTCAGAAAGCTTTTGAAAATCACTTAGTAGCACTAGAAAATCTAATCAAACAACAGTACAAATAAATTTTTTTATCTATAAACTTTGAAATTCAAAGTACTTTTAAAATTTTAATATGAGACTTAAATTTATGTTATTCCTTTATAATGGTTCTTCTAAGCTGTATGCACAAGTTTTCAAACGTAATAAAAAAGCTTGGGGATTATCGGTTAATGATTTTTTGAGGTATCCGGAAAATTCGTTAGGCTATGCTTTGGGAGAATTTTATCGATCTAAAGGTTTTGATATTATGCCCAAACTAGAAAATCATGATGTCTTTCACATGATTACACAAACCAATACCGAAATAGAAGACGAGGTGGCGATGCAATATCTTTTGATGGGAAATGGCAAACGCAGTCTATATATGTATGCTATGATTACTATTGGAACATTCATTTATCCCGAATTTATACGCTATTATATGTTTAGCTACCAAAAAGGAAAATCGTTAAGCACTTTTCATCATATAGAATTCAAAGATTATTTGGCTAGACCTTTAATTGAAATTCAACATGTGCTTTACAGGAAAACAACTTTTCAGACTATATAACTATGGAAACAAATAACGAATTGATAAAGTTAGGATTTGAAGGTGTTAAGATATATTTGACATATATCTTGATGCTTATTTTAAAGAGAAATCTTTGACAGAATTTGCAATTTAATTAGCTCTTCTTAATACCAACTTCGTGGATGATATTGCATAGCAAAATACACAATGATTCCTAGCACATTAAAAATCAATAAAGCAATTATCCAGAGTAATTTTTGGGAGAATGAAAGATTTTGATTTTTCACTACCTGATAAATGGCACTTGCCCAAAGACTTATTGCAATTATGATTAAAAGGATATAAATAATCAATCAGAAGCGTAAATAAGGGAAAAATGGCGGTAGATTTATATAGCAGGGTTTGCTATATTTAATTTGCTAAAATTAACCAACCGCCATGGTAAATATAAACGTATTTTCTCAGATATTAGGTCTAGTTGACCGTGACATTTTTAATAAATTGGTTCAAAAGTACCAAAGCGACAAGCATCATAAAGGAATTAACAGTTGGACACACTTTGTTAGTATGCTTTTCTGCTATCTTTCATCTGCGGATTCCGTTCGTGATATTTCTAATGGTCTGCGTAGTACTACAGGTAACATGAGCCACATGGGCATCTCTCGGACACCCAGCAAGTCCAATTTATCCTACATCAACAAACATCGCGATCATCGCCTATTTCGAGACCTTTATTACAAACTTTTGGAACATTTGTGGAATAGAAATTCTCCTAGACGAGCTGAGCTTAATAGACTTAAGCGGAAAGTATATCTCATGGATGCTACTATTATTCCTTTATGCTTAAGTGTATTTGATTGGGCTAAATTCCGCAGTGCTAAGGGAGCGGTGAAACTTCATACTATACTTGATTATGATGGCTGTATGCCCAGTTTTGTGCATATCACAGTTGTGTGGTGATTGTGGATAGAAGCTGTGATAATCAATGTTATATCTTTACCCGAGATCGTCATTGTATAATTTATTTCTTGAATATAGTAATATTTATTATTGAGGTAGCCATACTAGAGATATACATTCTAAATTAGCTTATAATTATTTAATGTAAGACTTTCGTTCTTAATAGAGTTAGATATTTTTTATAACTTTGGTGAAGAAAATATACTTCTTAACGAAAAGTAAATTTCTAGTAAATATCTGCTTATATGTACAGTTCAGTATCGGACTACGACCTTCAACTCCTCATTAGCAACGATAGAAATCAATCTGCATTTCAAGAATTGTATAATAGATATTGGGATAAGATATTTGCTTCTTGTAATAATAGGCTGCAAGATGTGGAGGCCGCAGAAGATATTGTGCAAGATATTTTTATTTCTCTTTGGCAACACCCTAATTTACCACAAATCCAAAATTTATCCGCTTATTTATTCCAAGCTACTAAGTTTTCAGTAATTAAATATTTGAATCGTATTTCGCGTTATGATTCTATCAATCCGCTTGAGTTTGGCGTATTGGATAGGTTAGATCAAATGGATTTGAACGAAGCGTTAAATTATAAAGAGATGCATTATATACTAATGCAGGGCGTAGAACAGTTGCCTCCGCAAACTAAATTGATTTTTAGATATAGTCGAATAGATCATTTGAACAGTAAAGAAATTGCGGAGAAATTAGAAATTTCGCCTCGTACTGTTGAAAATCAAATAAGCAAAGCCCTAAAAGTGTTGCGAAAAATTCTACGAAATACTCAAAATTTTATAATTTTTTTATTTTAGACCGTGCGTAGGTAGTTAGTTGTAGTACTATATAGTAGTAACTAACATTTTATGCACCCTAATCAAGAGATTAACGAAATAATCCAGCGTATCAACCAAGGTATTGCATCGGAGTCTGATAAAGATAAATTAGAAGCTTGGTACAATAGTTTTGATGATACGCAAAGTACTATTTATTCTACATTTTCACCTGACCAAATAAAGGAATCTATTTGGCACCGGGTGTCTGGTCAGTTATTTAACGAGAAAATCAAAAAGTTTAGAAAGCTTTATATAGCAAGTGCTGCAGCGGCCGCTGTGGTCGCTGCAGGATTTTTCTTTTATCCAAGTCATGCTGAAAATAATAAGCTTACCTCTGGGGTACGATTATTTGATGAAAATGGCAATGGTAGTGTTATAAATTCTAGTTTGGAAGATTTTCTGGATTCTACTAAATATGTAGGTCTTGCAGGAAACTCCACTGATTTAAATGTCCGCGTACTTCAAACTGGCCATGGAGAGTTTATTAAAGTAATCCTTCCTGATGGAAGTAAGGTAGCGATGAACAGTAATACAAAAATTCAATTGAAAAAGAATTTTGGAGAGGAAGGTAATCGTATTGTATACCTCGATGGTGAGGCTTTTTTCGATGTAAAAAAACATAACAATCAAAAATTTATTGTACGAACTAAGGATCAATCTATTGAAGTGCTTGGTACAAAGTTTAACGTGAAATCTTACGCCAAATTAGCTGAAACAGTTACTGTTCTATATGAGGGTAAAATAAAGCTAAGGAATGAACAAAAGGCTGTAATGGTAGCTCCAAATGAAGTTGTTACCAATGATGGTGAAGACTTGATTAAGGTAGCAAAAGATGTCAAACATACGACAAGTTGGCGTCAAATGAAGTTCTCATTTGAAGAAGAGCTGATCCAAGACGTTATAGAACAACTATCCAATTGGTATGGTTTTCAGATCCAGTATCAGGACGAAATTCCTGTTCAGCGTATCTCTGGCGAATTAGAGCAAGGAATGAAACTAAAAGATGTCTTGCTGGTATTAGAAAATCTAAGTGGAGCTAAGTGTCAGCTTTCTAATAATATTTTAACAATTCAATTTTCGAAATAATTTAACCTTATCATATGAAACACAAATGTCTTAAGAAGCGTTTGGCGAAAAGTAAATCGGAGTTGTTGTCCTTAAAGATGACAACGCTGATGACTGCGGGGATGATAACAATAGCCTCTGCGCATACATTTGCTCAACGTATTCAGTTGAACGTAAAGAACCAAAATCTGAGAACGGTTTTGGCTCAGTTGGAAAAACAAAGTGGGTATTCGTTTATTTACGATTCAAAATTATGTACTTCTCAAATTTTTAATCTGAATTTGGATGAGTCGTCTGTGGAGACTTCTCTTGTAAAGTTGTCTAAAGAATTAGGTTTTGAGTACAGTATTGTAAACAAGACCGTAACCCTAAAAACCATCCAACAAACAGTAGAATTGTCGGGAAAAGTTAGTTTACTTGATGAAGACGGAGTAACAAGACCTGCTACTGGCGTGAGTGTGACTATTAAAGGAACATCTAAATCGGTAATGACGAATAATGCGGGGGAATATAAACTCAATGCACCTTTAAATTCTCAAATAGTTTTTAGTCTGATTGGTTATAAGAAGAAAGAGGTCAACACAAATGATTTGGCTGTAAATCGTAATGTCGTTTTGGAGTTGAGTAACGAATATATCGATGAAGTAGTTGTAATGGCATATGGTCGGAAAGAGACTAAAGAAAACCAGACAGGTAGTGCATTTACCATTACAGCTAAAGATATAGAAAACCGTCCGGCTTTACGTATCGATGCGTTGTTGGAAGGTTTGGTACCGGGGGTTGAATTTCAATCGCAAGACGGAGGTTCCAATGCATCTGCACGTCCTCGTTTTAGTACCAGGGTCCGCGGTGAATCATCTACCTTAGGTGGAACGACTTCAAATGAGCCTTTATGGATTGTGGATGGAGTTCCATTGTATACAGGTGGTACTACGAACTCTATTCCGGGAACAGATGTTAGTGTAAGTCCCCTTACGTATTTGGATGTAAATGATATAGAATCTTTAACGGTGTTGAAAGATGCCAGCGCCACGACTATATACGGTGCAAACGGCTCTAATGGGGTAATTTTAGTTACGACTAAAAAAGGAAAGGGAAAGCCAAAGATAAGTTATTCTCTACGAGCGGGTTTGAATAAACGAGTAGGCAATAACTTTACCTACTTGGATGGTCCACAATACCTTTCTATTGTGAAAAGAATGGGAATGCTGGATGGACTAGGAAATATTGATACTACTGTCAATACCTACTGGCCAGATCATTACTTTAGAAATGGATTTAATACGATGCATAGCCTTAGTATTAGTGGTAGTACTGATAATATATCTTATTATTTGTCTGGAAATGTCTATGACGATAAATTAATTACTATAGGCAATACAACAAAGCGTTACTCGATGAATTCTAACCTCCGTGCAAATGTAAGTAAACGCATGACTGTTTTTGGAGGAATTAATGGTTCTTATAATTTGAATGACCTTTTTAATCCAGGAAATGCTTATTACCAATATTCTCCACTTATAAGTCCATACGGCACCAAAGGTGAATATATAGAGCGTGATCCAAATGGTCGTTTACTACAGAATATGCCTGGATTAGCTGAGCAAAATGATCATAACCAAAATGCGATTTGGATATTGGGTAATGCTGGATTTAATTATAGCATTATTGATGGATTAAATTTCAATACGAATAACGGTTTTGATATTTCGAGTATCAATGAGAATCAGTACGAGTCTATGAATAACTATACAGGTAGATCAAGTAATGGTTATGCTTCAAGGGCGCAAAATCAGGTGGTCAATTTGGTGTCTTCGAATACGTTGAATTACATGCGGGATATCTTTTCGGGTAAATTTGATATTATGGTAGGTACAGAAGCTAGACGTGAGAATAGACATTCTGTATCCGCGGGCGGTTGGAATTTCCCTAATGACAATATCCGTGAAATCTCATTTGTGTCCTCTACAAATAGAACTGGGACAGGATCCAGAGCTAAACAAACATTACTCTCATATTTTGGAAGAGCTGGCTATAATTTTGATGACCGCTATAATGTGAATTATACTTACCGTAAAGATGGAAGTTCAAACTTTGGTAAGGACGTAAAATGGGGAACATTTAGCTCTATAGGTGCAGCTTGGACAGTAAGTAATGAGTCTTTTTGGCCAGAGAATGATGTAATGAATTTCTTGAAATTCAAAGTATCATATGGTACAACGGGTAACTCACGTTTCTCATCAAATTATGCCAAAGGGGTGTATTCATATGCCGACGATAATGCCTATGGAGGTAATGCCGGTGCTGTAATGTCACGTGGTATGAACGATAAATTAAAATGGGAAACTACCAATATGTTAAATACGGGTATTGATTTCGATATCTTCAGACGTGTGAATATTGCTGCGGAATACTATCGTAATATTACGCACGATTTAATTGATGATTCCTATGTATCAATGGTAGGTGGTTTCAGACGTATTTACCAAAATGTGGGTAAACTTCAGAACTCAGGCTTTGAGCTTACAGTAAACTCATATAATATTCAGAAAGAAAATTTTAAATGGAATACAACTTGGATTTTGTCTCTAAACCGTAACAAAGTATTAGAATTATCCGAAGGACTGGATAGATCAACTGGTAATACGATTATGCGCGAAGGATATAATTCTAGGTCTCACTATCTAGTACGTTGGGCAGGTGTCGATCCTTCTACAGGAGATCCAATGTGGTATGATATAAATGGAAATATAACTAAAGTTTACAATACGGCTAATCGCGTTATTGTTGGTAATCCAACTCCTGACTTCTATGGAGGTATCACTAATAATTTTAGTTATAAGAATTTTGGTTTGTCTGTATTTCTAAAATATAATAAAGGCGGGTATTACTTTGACCAGATCAGTAAAAATATCGGACAGGATGGTCTGAATATTTTGGACGGAAACCAAGGTGTTGATGTTTTGAATGCATGGCAATATCCTGGCTATTTGGCTACTTTCCCAAGATTATCTAATGTGTCGACTTCTTCAATTATGAACTCCACACGCTATTTGAAGGATAGAACATACTTAGCCTTGGAAAATATCAGTTTTAGCTATAGGTTAGATGATAACCTAGTTAAGAAATTGCATTTGTCAAATCTTACATTGACAGCGATGGGTTCAAAACTAGGAATGTGGACACCGTATAGTAATAAAAAAGGTACAGCTAAGAATTTTGTAAATGGAAGTAATGCTAATATTATCAACGATAATTCTATTGTGATGAATACATATGATATGGTATTAGAATCCAATGTAAGAACAGCAAACTATTCATTTGCAATTAGTGTAATGTTTTAATCAGAAGAAAAATGAAATTTTTTAAATATACATTATTATCTACCGCACTTTTATTCGGTTCCTGTGGTAAAGGTTTCTTAGAGGTAGAACCAATTGGACAACTTGGGCGAGAGCAATTATTTGCAGATCCTAATGGTGTTCGTGATGCTTTATATGGCAGTTACAATTTGACTGCTAAATTTATACAATCGGAATATGGTATATATAGCGATATCCGTGGAGAAGATGTAGTACGTATGGTTACTCCAGGTAGTAATTATATGTTAAATGAATATAATTATAGCTATAATCAAGAAGACCAAGTGGGGGCAACCTTCAATATATGGGCTGATGGCTACGCTACTTTAAATAATATTAACAATGTATTAGAAGGTATAGAAGAATTACGTGCGAGCTCATTAAATTTATTGGAAAAAGAGCAGCTTAACAAATACGAGGGTGAAGCGCGTGTATTAAGAGCGTTGGTGTTTTTTGCTTTATCAAATGTATATGCACAGCATTATACTTACACAGCTGATGGATCTCATTTGGGTATTCCAATTCCTACTAAAACTCCAGCACCAGGTGTTAAGATGCCCCGTGCTACAATGAAAGAAACATATGCACAGATTATATCAGATTTAAAATCAAGTATAACCATATTATCATCTGTTACTAATGAAAAGATATATGCTTCATCGGATGCCGCTAAAGCTCTTTTGTCACGTATTTATTTATACATGGGTGATTATGCAAATGCTGAAAACTATGCTACGGAAGTATTATCTACAGGTAAATATAGTTTAGTACCAGCCAGTGAATATCAAGAGATGTATAGAAGCAGTACTCAGATTGTTGATTTTAAAACAATTAAGGGTGAAGTTTTGTGGCAGTTAAATTTGACAAATTTATCTACGCCTTATATGGCTTCATTCTATAGTTCTACTAATTTCTTAGGAACGACTAGTTCTGCTTACTTCTCTTTATTTGAAAATAACGATGTTAGAAAGTCATTAATAGCTACAACGAATTCTGGTAACATGACTTTGAAATATTATGGTTCTGGTAGTGCAGGAACAGTAATGCCAATTACATTTAAAGTAGTACGCTCTGCCGAGTTATATTTGAATAGAGCAGAAGCATATTACCAGCAACAAAAATATGACTTAGCCGTTCAGGATTTGAAAGTTGTACGTGCACGTGCTTATAATGTTTCACCAGAGGCTATTACCGTTACATATACTTCACCACAAGATTTATTTAAGCAAATCAAAGATGAGCGTCGTAAGGAATTAGGTTTCGAAGCTCACCGTATCTATGATATTTTACGATATAAAGAATCCGTAAATAGAGGTGAGAACTGTAATGCTACAGCTTGTTTAATCACTTATCCCAATGATATCTTCGTAATGCCTATTCCAAAGAATGAATTAGATGCAAACGAGCTTATTAAACCAAATCCAACAGTAAATAATTAACATATGAAACGTATAATAAACATAATATGCTTAAGTGTTTTATCACTGTTTATTGCTTCGTGTAATAAAGAGTTGATTACACCTTATGATAATCCATTTTTTTATATACACCTCAATCAGGCATCGAGCGTGAACATACAATCAACACGTAATGAAACTGTTGATTACAATGTATATTTCAGTACGAAAATGCAGTATGATCCTATTACATTAAAGTATGATGTAATCGTTGGTAATGGATTACAAGAAGGAGTAGATTTTGAATTGGTAAGTACTACAAGAGAATTGGTTTTCAAACCAGGATATTTTGAGATGCCGATTTCTATTAGATGGAAAAGTAACCCAATTGATCCTGCAAAGGATAATACCGTAACTATCAAGTTGATTTCTAATGATAAAAACATTACGATAGGTTTGCCGGGTCCAGATAAAAATCAATCCGAATTTAAAATTGTAAAAATTTAATATGCAGAAATCATCACATATAGGTTGGTTGATGGCATTAGGCTTTTTAATGGCGTGGAGCGGATTGACCGCTCAGCCATTGAAGCAGGATGCTAGGCTGGTGTCGGGGGTATTGAAGAATGGTTTTAAATATTATATTTATCCAAATACAGCAAGCAAAGAACAGACAGCGTTACAATTATTTGTTAATGCTGGAAGTCTACAAGAAAACGAAAATCAATTAGGACTGGCTCATTTTGTAGAGCATATGGCTTTCAATGGTAGCAAAAACTATCCAAAGAATGAGGTTATTACCTACTTAGAATCATTGGGTGTGAAGTTTGGTGCTGATTTGAATGCGCATACCTCTTACGATGAGACGGTTTACAAGATTACTTTAGAAACCAAAACAGAAGAAAATCTGTATAAGGCGTTGGATATTGTGTACGATTGGGCTTACAACTTGAGTTTTGATCCTGAAGAAATCGAAAAGGAGCGTGGAATCATTATTGAAGAGTGGCGTACCAAACAAGGTGCTTCTGCACGTATGAGTGATCAGACCTTACCGTTGATATTCTACAATTCCCGTTACGCGAATCGTAAACCTATTGGTACCTTGGAAATCTTGCGCAGTTTTTCGCGTCCTACAATTCTAGATTTTTACAATACTTGGTATAGACCAGATTTGATGGGAATTGCCATTATTACGAATCAGGATGTTAAGAAAACAGAAAAAGTAGTGAAGAAGTTGTTTTCTAAGCGTAAAAAGAACTCAAAAGCCCCCGCACGCGAGCGTTATGCGTTAGCTATACATAAGGACACCTTGGTAAAGATCTATACGGATAAGGAAGCAACAAGTATTGATTTTTCGTATATCACCAAATTGCCTGCTATGTCTGCTTTACGTACAGAGCAAGATTTAGAAAAAAGATTAGTACGTAGTTCATCCAACTCGTTAATTCAAAAACGTTTAGAGAAGATTGCTCAAAAACAATTGCATTACAAAAGCTCAAGTATCTCCTTTTCGGATTTATTATTAAATAATGGACTTTCTATTGGAGGTGCTACATTATATGATGATAATATCAACAGAGGTATTCAGGAATTTTTGGTTGAAAAAGAACGCATTTTGAAATATGGCTTCAATTCATCAGAAATAGCAGATTATAAAAAGCAAGTTTTGTCTCAAATGAAAAGAGCAGAAGCTTCTGAATCTAATCTGAATACATCTATGCTATTAGGTCAATTGAAAGATCATTTCTTCAATGGGGATGTGTTGATGGATAAGATAGACAAAAGAAATAAATCTTATGCTATAGTGGAGAAGTTGGATTCGTTGACTATATTGAATCACATTAGATCCTATTTCGAAGAAGGAAATACCGTGGTTTTATTATCTGCACCTGAACGAGTAGCTAAAGATTTGCCAACCGAAAGCGAGTTGAAAACCATGTTTGCGGTAGCTAAAAATGCACCTCTAGAAAAGTGGCAGGAAAAACAAAATATCCCTACTCAATTATTATCCAAACAGCCCTTAGCTGGTAAAGTAGTCCGTAAAAGCACTATAGCTGGTATTAATGTAGAGAAATGGGAGCTTTCGAATGGTGCTACGCTTTATATCAAACCTTCTACGGAACGTAGAAATCATATTCAACTAACAGGGTTCCGTGAAGGAGGGTTTTTAGCTCTGGATACAGCTCAATTTGTGAACGGTGTATTTGTTAAAAATGTATTGGCAGTAAGTGGTGCTGGTGAATTTGATAGACATTCCTTAACAAAATTTCTGAATGGAAATACGGCTTCTGCTTCTTTCATCATCTCTTCACATCGTGAAGGTTTGTCGGCTAGTGCCTACATGAAAGATGCACAGACGATGTTTGAGTTATTGCATTTGAAGTGGACTGATCCGCGTGTGGACACAGCGATGTTTGATGTAATCAAAAAGAAAGCGATCGATGCTGCTAAGAACAAACAATATAGTGTAACTTCTGCATATTCGGATCAAATAAGTAAAGCAATTGGTTCTGACGCTACAGAAAGTGAAGAATTGCCCGCAGATAGAATTGAAAGTCAATTGACTGCTGATGGCATTGTTCCTGTATTTAAGGAAAGATTCGGTTCTGCGAAGGATTTCAATTTTGTAATCATTGGAGATTTCAATATGGATACGTTGCAAAATTTTGTAGAGAAATATATGGCTTCAATTCCAGGCGGTGAGTATAAAGCTCAACAACGTGTGCCAAATTATTCTAATGTAGAAAATAAGGATATTCTTCTTTATGCTGGTGAAGCGGACAAAGCGACAGTAAACTTGTTTTTCCAAACAACAGATTATACGTATGATTATCCGCAGATTTTATTGCAAGATTTAGCAGAAAACATTATCAAAGTGAAATTGCGTAAGAATTTACGTGAGGAGCAGTCTGGAGTATATGGCGTGGGAATGTCTATTAGTGCAACTTCGGAGCCTATTACACTACTTCGTTCGCGTATCAATTTCACTTGTGAACCTCAACGTAAGGACTTTTTGATTGAACAAGCATTTGTAGAATTGAATAAGATTGCCAAAGATCCAGCTTATTTCGAGAAAGAATTGAAAGATGCTAAATTGGCTATGCTGCAGGACTACAACAAGCAATTTGATAAAAATTCATATTGGAGTGCTGAACTAAGAAATCATATCTATTTTGGATTCAAATCTTGGGATTATTTCACGAAGTACAATTCGATGTTGGATGCATTGACGGCTAAAGATGTTAGCCATTTTGTAGAGAATAAAATATTAAAAGCAAAAAAAATAAAGGCTGTTTTAATGCCTGAAAAATCTAAGAACTAATTATTATGAAAAGATTATTAACAGCAATGACGTTGTTCCTGTTAGTGACTTCAGTTTTTACATCGTGTAAAAAAGAAGAAGCATTTACAGATGACATGGTTTTGGAATCTTTCAGTTTTGAGCCTTCCAGTAATGAAGGACTTACTAAAACTATAAATGCTACAGTAGAAGGCAAAACTATTTATATCCGTGTGCCTAACGCTGTAGATATTAAAGCTGCGGTTCCTAGCTTTAGATTAAATTACGACAAATTTGTTGCTTTCATCGGAAATCAGGTAGTAGAGTCGGGTGTTACAGTAATTGATCTTTCTGCTCCTACTACTATTCGCTTTAGCGCAGAATCTTCTTTGTCTGAATACAATTTAGTAGGATTGCAAAGCGCTTCTATCTTGTCATTTGGATTTTATGCTGAAGATAATCCTGGAGTTTTATTCAGAGATTATTCGGCAAAAATAACCAAATTGGATATTAGTGTAGAATTGCCAGTTGATGCTGACATCACAGAATTGGTAGCGCGTTACACGACTTCAGATGGCGCAACTGTGAAATTTAATGGTGCTGCTTTTGTATCAAAACAAACGAAAGTAGATTATTCAATTCCAGTGAAATTAAATCTTTCGGATAGCGAAATGTCAGAAGAGGAAATTTTTACAGTTACGGTTGGTCGCTTGACTGCGCCAGTTTGGTCGGAAGTAGTATTGGCAGATTTCTTAACTGTTAATTCTGCAGCGTCATGGATAGAGATTAATCCATTGACTAACCAACCTTATTTTATGATTCAACGTTCGGGAAGTGCTGACCTTGATCGTAAAGCCGTAATTGGTAAATATGATCCAGAAACGAAAACATGGGTTCCAGTTGGAGCTGAAACTGGATTTTCTCCTACACGTGTAGATGCTATTTCTATGGATTTTGCCTCAAATGGTGACTTATATGCTGCTTACAAAGATTATGAAGTAACAGGAAAAGAGCAGTATGGTTCGGTTATGAAATATTCTAACGGCTATTGGTCTTTTGTGGGTGAGCAACAAGCTTCATTCAATCGTGTCAATTATATGGTCATTAAAGTAGATAAAAATAATATTCCTTATATAGGATATATATTTGCACGGGCAGCAGCTCCTTATCCAAATAGAGGTACTTATGTGGAAAGCTTCTCTAACTCGGCTTGGACTGGTACAACTCTTAATCCTTCTACAACAGGTTTCTGGTCGAAATTGGTAAAAGGGAGAGATGGTGTATTATATTACTTAACAATGGACTTAACCAGTGGTTCTGGTGTTCGTAAGCCATCTGTTTACAAACAAGTAAATGGTGGTTGGTCGCTTGTTGGTCAAATGAATGTAGGACCATCAACTTCTAATTCAGGTAACTTAAATATAGATTTAGATGCATCAGAAGACGGTCAATTGTACTTGACTTATCAGTCTAATAGCCCAAGCTATGCTACTTATGTGATGCATTGGGATGGTACCTCTTGGAAGCAATTAGGGGATGGTTTTGCACAAACAACAAATAGTTCTGCTAATAGAGATAATGTAGCTATTAAAATACACCCAGATGGAAGAATATTCCTAGCGTACGGAGATGCGAATAATGGTATCAAAGTGACCACGTTTAATGAAACAACTGGTAACTGGAATCCTGCCACTCAATTAACTCCTTTAAACGGTCAGAAATACGAAATGCGTATTTCTGACGAAGGGGTAGTTTATTTGGCTACTGTAATAGATAGTAAACCTGTTTTATTCAAATACGATATTCCAGGACAATAAACTAATTTTATATTTAAAAGAGCGCATTACTTGCGCTCTTTTAGTATAGTTGAAATTTTTGAATATGATTAAAAGTGATCTATTAAAATATATTGGTCTAATTCTTGGCTTTTCTGTTTTGGTAAATGGATATGCGCAAGACTTAACCAGCATACACAGCATCCGTGGACACGTATTTTTGGATAAAAATAAGAATGGAATTGTCGATAAAAATGAGCGTGGTTTAAAAAATATTTTGATATCCAATGGGGTTGATATTGTCAAAACAGACAGCAAAGGAGCCTATCAAATTCCATTAAAAAAAGGACAGTCTTTATTCCCTATTTTGCCATCAAACTATAAAATAGCAGGGCGTAAAAGTCGGTATATATTAAATGCTAATTACTATTATTTTCATCCGGATAGTACAGTTAATACCAATAATCCATTTAATTTTCTAGTCCATAATAAAGCTTCATCGGATAAATTTAGAGTGGGAGCAATTGGGGATGTACAGATTGACAATGAAGACGAATTAGCTTATGCCTCCAAAAGTATCGCCTCTGAATTGGCCAATGCAAAGGATATTGATTTTAATATTTTTCTGGGAGATTTAGTCAATGATAAAATTAAGTTGCTAACTCCTGTGAAAGAAATGTTGGAAAATATTCCTATTCCTTCATGGACATTACCAGGCAATCACGATAGAGATTTTGATAAGGAATATGCAATGAATCATGCATTTAATACGCATTTTGGAGCTGACACTTATTCTTTCAATTATGGTAAAGTCCATTTTATAGTACTCAACAATGTGTTTGCTACGGGTAAACGTACTTATGAAGGGCGAATCACTGCTGATCAACTGCAGTTTATTAAAAATGACTTATCCCATGTAGATAAAAAAACTACCATAGTAATTAATCAGCATATCCCAATGTATGGAACTAGAAACCGTGAGGATTTTTTTCAATTGTTGGAAGGATATGAGAATGTATTAATTCTATCAGGACATACACATGTGGTGAGTAGACATATTTTCAAAAATGGTGCAATCCATGAGATTGGGGCTGGTGCGACTTGCGGAACTTGGTGGAGAGGGGAGAAGAACAGCGATGGAATTCCGGATGCTTTGATGCAATGTGGTAGTCCTAGAGGTTATTTTATTATAGATTTTGACCAGAACAACTATTCTTTTAAATATAAAGCTGTAGGAATCGATGAATCAAAGCAAATGCGCCTTACATTGGATAGTAATGATATTATAGCTAATATTTTTGGAGGTAGCGATAGTACATTGGTACAGTATCAAATCAACAATGGAGAATGGCAAATGATGAAAAAAACAAGAAAAGCAGACCCGTACGTTTCGAGCCTCGTGCAAAACAATAAAGTTAAAATATATCCTACGGAAGGAAATACTGCTATTCCGTTGAGGGAACGTAATTCTTCGCATATCTGGACTGCTAAAAAGCCAAACACAAACAGCCAACTTCCATATACATTAAGGATAAAAGCTTATGATAAGTTTGGTTTTTCGGTAGAAGAGCAGTTTGTTTTATTTCAATAAAATTTTTAGCTAAAGCACATTTTTTAACCTTATTATTTAGGTTATGTACCAATGTGAAAATGATGTGCGAAAATTATTCAAAATAACCACTTTTGAATATTTCGACATTAGGTAAATCTATCATTTCTTTTTCAATAGGTTATCTGTTAAATAATAGTATAATCAGTATTTTTATTGGAATTACCTTGAAAACGATAATTATTATGATTGAAACAATTAAATACAAACTTTTTTTTAGTGTTTTATTTTGTGCTTTACTAAGTTTTTCACACGCCTAAGTTCATGATCCAAAAGATGAAAAGTTATATATGGATGTAAACTCTTGGATGAGAAATCTAGAACAACAATCGGGAGAGTTAATTAAGACATCATCGTATTTGGATACTGCGCAGGCAAAAGAGCAGTTAAAAGACACTGAAGGAAAAATTGCACAAATAAAGAAGTTGCCTCTCCTGTTTTGTGCGGTTAATTTCCAAAAGTAGCTTAAAGCGGTTGTAAAGGCCAATTTTTGATGTTTGCAAACGAAGATTAAATGACACTTTAAGTAGTGTTTTGAACGATTTGTGCTGATGTAATTACT
>NZ_JAAKGQ010000109.1:0-1202 GCF_011043515.1 Sphingobacterium sp. SGL-16
AAATATAAATATAGTTGTTATCAATAGGTCAATCTTTTTTAAAGGTGACCTATTGATAACATGCCGCCGGCAGGGCATCGTATTCCATTGGTGTCTTTCCTCCCAGTGATTCATGTGGTCTTTTGTAGTTGTAATCCTGTAGCCATTCTTCTGCGAGTATCTGTACTTGCAGAGTATCTTCAAAGAGGTAGGCATCCAGGATACTTTCCCGAAATGTGCGGTTGAAACGTTCAATGTAGGCATTTTGCATAGGCCTGCCTGGTTGGATATACTGTATCTCTATTTCTTTGTCAGCACACCAATCTCGAAATTCCCTGCTGATAAATTCTGGGCCGTTATCTGTACGGAAACGTGAAGGCTTTCCTTGCTCTTTTATGATGCGTTCCAATAGATAGGTTACTTTGCTTGCTGGCATACTATGTGCAACCTCAATAGCGATGGCCCGCCTGTTAAAGTCATCAATGATATTCAGTGTCCTGAACTTGCGCTTATTGGTCAGTACATCGCTCATGAAGTCCAAAGACCATGTTTTAAGCGGCTTCTCTGGAATCGACAATGGTTGCTTTACCCGGGCTGGAAGTCGTCTTCTGCTCTTTCTGCGACGATTCATCCCCAATTGTTGATACACCCTGCGTATTCGTTTGTAATTCCATTTCAGTCCTTCGTGTCGGATCCGTGAATAGTAAAGGTCCTGTCCTTCGGTTGGATACCGATCGGCCAGCTCTCGGAGCTTCGCTATCGTTTCGCTGTCATCCTTCTTGTTCCTGTAATAATACATTGACTTGGGAAGATTGACAACCTTGCAGGCCCTGCTGATGCTGATCCGGTGCGTCGAAATCACATAAGCAGCCATATCCTTGCGCTGGCAGGGCCTCAGAACTTTTTTGATAGTACGTCCTTGAGGATCTTATGGTCTAGGGCAAGGTCCGCATACATCTGTTTGAGACGGCGGTTCTCTTCCTCAAGTTCCTTCATACGGCGCAGCTCTTGGCTGTCCATACCGGAATACTTCTTCTTCCAATTGTAAAATGTGGCTTGGTGGACACCCAACTCCCGGCAGATATCAGAAGTGGATTTACCTGATTCATGTTGCTTGATCGCCGAAACGATCTGACTCTCGCTGATTCTTGTTTTTTTCATTGTACTGTTCTAAGTTACGAATTTTCGCATTTCAAACAGTCCGACTTTTCGGGAGGGTTACA
>NZ_JAAKGQ010000110.1:0-1181 GCF_011043515.1 Sphingobacterium sp. SGL-16
ATGAGTTTAAATTTAACATTGTTCAAAACGATCTTATAGTGCTTGCTTTCAATCTTTCGTTGGGCATATGCCCTAAGTTCAGGATCGTGGGTTACGGCAGACTTAGCTGCTTGGTTTAGCTCTTGTTTTAGTTCCTTGTTAGCTATATAGCTAACCATTTTTTTACCCCTAATACTTGTTCCAGAAGTATTGTCAAATGGTACGACACCAACGTATACCGCATATTTTCGTGGATCTGTGAAACTAACAAAGTTTTCTGTGTATGCGATCGTCATTAACGCATTTATCGGACCTATCCCCTTAACGCTCGTTAAAATACGATAGCTTTTTAATAAAGAATCACTGGATTTGATTAAATAATGTATTTCCTTTTCGATCTGGCTAATGTGGTTTGTATTAGCTCTTATTTTTAGATTGGCAATACGTATAACAGCATCTTTTAAATCTTTTCCATAAATGTGTTGACGCTCCTTTATTGTGGCAGATAAGCCAGCATTTTCTCTAACAAGTCTTTTTCGAAATGATAATAGTTGCTTAAGGGTGAGTATATTTTGATCCAATGGCTTAGATGGTTTCAGGCGAGCTATTTTTTCTTCGCCATACAAACCTATCCGGTAAGAATCCACTTTGTCATTTTTTCCACGTGTTATCCCCATAGATCTTTTGATCTCAAGCCCAGAAATCCTGCAGTAATGCAATGATATGGATTCACAGAACTGTATAAACCTATATTCATAACCTCCAGTGTGTTCCATGATTACTAATGTTTCGCTTAAGGGAATTTCATTAGTCCTACACCATGTTTTGAATTTACTAAATCCTTTGCTATCATTTTCTATTTTGATATGCAGTCTACGTTTAGCGCAACTGATGTCGAGTGTTAGCTTTGAAACATCGACTCCCAGGATAAGATTGTAAGTTTTCATACGTTTACTTTTTAATACCATAAAAAAATGCCTTTTGCCAATCACCTTTGATGGATCAAAGAAATTATTCTAGTTGGGCCTTGGGCAATATAAAAGGCAGAGGACTATAACCACCCGAAGAACTTTAATTCTAGTGTGAGAGAAAGTTCACCTCTGTCTTTTATGTAAACGTTATTTTTATGTGTTTAACACCTTTTGCTTTCCTAACCCCTTTGATATCCTCAAAAGTTAATTACTGAACAAAGGTGTGAGAGG
>NZ_JAAKGQ010000111.1:0-1162 GCF_011043515.1 Sphingobacterium sp. SGL-16
GCACAAAAAAGCTTCAAGTTTCCTTGAAGTTTGTCCTAATTTTAATATGATTTTTAGCTATACATCTAGCAAGTATCGAAACTATTATTTTAAATAGTTACAAATTAGTTCTACCTCTTGAAATAACATTTATTAACTTGTTATATTAGAATTTCTAATTGAACACTTATGACCAATTCAAGAAACTTCTTTGAAAAATGTACTCTTAGTTCATCATTTTGTGATTTAGCATTTCGCGATTATATAAGTGCTAGACTTCTTCTCAATAATCAATTAGTATTACAAGGTCTAACTCTTGCAAGCACAGCTGTAGAAAAATATTTGAAAGCAATAATCATTTTTAACCTAAATAACCCCGAATGGATCAACTATCATTTTGACAACTTCAGTAAACTCAAAAAACTATTAATCAAGGTTGAGTTTGAAATGATAAATGAATTTGACTCTGTATTCATTGACGTTTTAATAAAAGCTTTTAAAATAAGATATTATGATGGACTTGAGAAGGATATTACAATAGGAATATATTTAAATCAATTCATTGGAGAATTAGACTTTGTCGTGTATAATTTAGAAACATACATATCAAGAAAACAATTTAATGGGCAAAAAATTTCACCTTATTGGAGAGCAGTTGAATCTAAAGACCCAAAGCTATATGATGAGAATTACATTTTAAATGGAGAAGAGAAGGAAAAATTCATGGAAAAACTAGGATATGCTTTTTCAGTCCATATAAAGAAAGGGGAATTTACTCTGATTGAAAGAAGTTGTTTAAGTGAATCGATATCGGTTAAATATGATGGTCAGTTGAACATTTTTGATGAATTCTTATGATGAGAAGGAAGAAGACGTATTTAATTATTTTATTAAACTTATAAGCCTCTTTAATTTGCTCGCCTTCCTGCGAGTTGAGCGAAGGTCGTTGAAGAGAAATGCGCAAGCATGATTCAACGATATCTATGAAATAGACGAAGACTGTTGGCGGTATTTTTGAAGTGTAGGTAAAGCCTAGATAAAAGACCTTGTCTTTAAATCTTTTCCTTGAACAAGGATTGGTTCTGTGTACATTTTTAAAAATTCTGTCTCGCTCGTGTCTCGCTTAGAATTTTCATACAATGATGAAGAGTTTTCTAATGCTTTAGATATTCTTCTCAGAACA
>NZ_JAAKGQ010000112.1:0-1151 GCF_011043515.1 Sphingobacterium sp. SGL-16
AGATGCCCATATGGCTCATGTTTCCTGTAGTACTACGAAGCCCATTAGAAATATCACGAACGGAATCAGCAGAGGAAAGATGGCAGAAAAGCATACTTACAAAGTGTGTCCAACTATTAATTCCTTTATGGTGTTTATCGGACTGATATTGTTGAACTAATTTGTTAAAAATATTGCGATCTACTAGTCCTAATATCTGAGAAAATACGTTTATATTTACTATGGCGGTGATGGAATTTTAGCGAATTAAATATAGCAATCCCTGCTATATAAATACACCGCCATTTTTTCCCTTATTTTGGACATTACTGACATTAGTTAGTGAAATTTATTAAAATCAACCTTATTTATTACACTTTATTTATAATTGTACATTGAATGATTAAATAAAGGGCATTTAATCAACTTTAAATAGAAATCACACATTACTGTCCTAAATAAATTTTAGGCCGCAGATTATCTGCTATCTTCTATGAATTAAGAAAGCTTTTGTTAAAAAATCCGAAATATTCCCTCTCTATTGTTTTTACAAGAGTTTAAACTGTCCAATTTTATCAGGAGGTTTACCAGAAAAGAATGGATCATTAGCCCATTTCCAGAGATCAATTTTCACGAATATATTCAAGCGGATAAAGTTCACTAGGTTAGATAAGTTCCAATCATATTTAGCCTTCTTCTGAATGTATTTAAAGAGTAGTATACCTATTAATGCAGTCCAAATTTGAGTGTAGACAGCATTTTCTGAGGTTCCTACAAAACTGGTTACTTTCAGACGTTGTTTTAGATGTTTGAAGAAAGTTTCAATCTCCCACCTTTCTTTATATAAGGCAGCTACTGTTGATGCCTTCCAGGTGAAATTATTTGTTAAAAACTCATATTCAGCCTTATTTATGCTGTCCCAAAAACGAACTAGACGCATTTTCTTTCCTTGATAGTGCTTTTTAGCATCCCCATCAAGTTCAATAATTTGATCCTGAAGGACGCCGCTGTCCTGGAGTGCCTCACTTTGAAATGTTTTCACTACCGTATATTTCATGTTGCTTTTACTGCGTGTGAGAAAAAAGGACTGATTGCTGTCCAAAACGTTCATCCAAGCATAATCAACGTAGCCTCTATCCACAACGACCACACAGCCTTTAGGAAATGAAATG
>NZ_JAAKGQ010000113.1:0-1136 GCF_011043515.1 Sphingobacterium sp. SGL-16
ATACAGCGGGATGTTTCGGATAGTTTTGGGCTTTGTCTTGTTATGCAGACTCACCCACATCCAACTGCCTAATTCGCCTCCTGTACGTCAGGCCAGAGATTTACCGCCAGCTTCCTTCAGATTCCTCCTCACGGAGGACACCCTTGCCTTAAGTTAACGTTTCCCACTATCAAGGCACGTTCGGGACTCACACCCTAGAGTTCACGCCCATGCCGGGCGCACATAAAAAAAAAGGATACATTTTATAAAAATGTATCCTTTTTTTATGCCTAAAATCATTACTGTCCTAAATAAATTTTAGGCCGCAGATTATCTGCTATCTTCTATGAATTAAGGAAGCTTTTGTTAAAAAATCCGAAATATTCCCTCTCTATTGTTTTAGAAGAGTTTAAACTGTCCAATTTTATCAGGAGGTTTACCAGAAAAGAATGGATCATTAGCCCATTTCCAGAGATCAATTTTCACAAATATATTTAATCGAATAAAGTTCACAAGATTGGATAAATTCCAATCATATTTAGCCTTCTTCTGAATGTATTTAAAGAGTAGTATTCCTATTAATGCAGTCCAAATTTGAATGTAGACAGCATTTTCTGAGGTTCCTACAAAACTGGCTGTTTTAGATGCTTAAAGAAAGTTTCAATCTCCCATCTTTCTTTATATAAGGCCGCTACTGTTGATGCTTTCCAGGTGAAATTGTTTGTTAAAAACTCATATTCAGCCTTATTTATGCTGTCCCAAAAACATACTATACGCATTTTCTTTCCTTGATAGTGCTTTTTAGCATCCCCAAGTTCAATAATTTGATCCTGAAGGACGCCGCTGTCCTGGAGTGCCTCACTTTGAAATGTTTTCACTACCGTATATTTCATGTTGCTTTTACTGCGTGTAACAAAAAAGGAATGATTGCTGTCCAAAACGTTCATCCAAGCATAATCAACGTAGCCTCTATCCACAACCACCACACAGCCTTTAGGAAATGAAATGGTCTTGGCGATTTTAGATTCATGTTGTTTACCATCTGTGATATGCACAAAACTGGGCATACAGCCATCATAATCAAGTATAGTATGAAGTTTTACAGCTCCCTTAGCACTGCGGAATTTAGCCCAGTCAAATACACTTAAGCATAAAGG
>NZ_JAAKGQ010000114.1:0-1045 GCF_011043515.1 Sphingobacterium sp. SGL-16
CTAGGTTAGCTCGTACCATTTTTTTGTATTCTGCTGTTTGCGAACGTACAAAGTCCTTGGTTTTTAAGGTAGAGACTATTTCTTCCATAGTTCTAAAGTATACATGATACCCGGCCTTTACAGCATCCTTGGCTAACCCTGCCGCTAGCATTGTTTTTCCTGTACCACTTGGTCCCATAAGAACTAAGTTAAAGAGCTGATCTATCCAGTTAAGCTCTCTAAGGGTGGCGAGTCTTTTATCAGTAAGTCCATTACGTTTAGCATCATAGTTTAATAAATCGTTATTACGGGGAAGAGCAGCAGATTTCATACGTCTAACTTCATCTCTTTGTTGGCGATGTTGCTGCTCTGTTTTCAATAACCTTGTTAGGAGCTCTAAATAGCCAATATCTTCACTTTCAGCTGTAGCTATTATTTGATCCAAATTTGCAGCAATCGCTGAGATTCTGAAGTCTGAACAAAGTTGTTTTACCAGTTGTTTTTGATTTTCCATTGTTATATTTTTAGTAGAGTTATTAGTTTTTCCCTGCCGTATTACCGACAGGGATATTATTAGTTGTTACCAAAAAGCAATTCATAATCAGTTAAATCACTTTTCTGAGGTTCGAGTTCCATTTGGGTGTTATTGCTTGCTGAAAGTGGGTTGAGCCTGATAATTTTGGTTTCCAGTTCCGGTTTATGGATTTTTTCTGAGCGGATATAATCTAGATAAGCTTTAAAGTCCGTTGCGCTTAGTATATTATTAGCATATACGTAATCTAATGCACGTGATATATCAAATGCATTATTGTTTTCTATGACACGCTCAATCATTTGTATCTGATCACGTATATATCTTTTTTTATGGAGTTTTATCGCAATTAACCATTGCTGAGCTTTTTCTATATTTTCGAATAAAGAAGCTGTTTGATAAATCAGTTCTGTTACCTTTGGCTCCATATTACGGCCATGAGTACGCAGAATGATCTTTTTCCCCTTTAAAGCTGAAACTTCATGTACGCAGATTTCTTTTCCTGAGAGCTCTGTAATGTGTAATTTGCCATGC
>NZ_JAAKGQ010000115.1:0-1045 GCF_011043515.1 Sphingobacterium sp. SGL-16
TCATGGCAAATTACACATTGCAGAGCTCTCAGGAAAAGAAATCTGCGTACATGAAGTATCAGCTTTAAAAGGGAAAAAGATCATTCTGCGTACTCATGGCCGTAATATGGAGCCAAAGATAACAGAGCTGATTTATCAAACCGCTTCTTTATTCGAAAATATAGAAAAAGCACAGCTGTGGCTAATTGCGATAAAACTTCATAAAAAGAGATATATACGAGATCAGATACAAATGATTGAGCGTGTCATAGAAAACAATAATCCGCTTGATATATCACGTGCATTAGATTACGTTCATACTAATAATATACTAAGTGCAACGGACTTTAAAGCTTATCTAGATTATATCCGCTCAGAAAAAACTCATAAACCGGAACTAGAAACCAAAATTATCAGGCTTAACCCACTTTCAGCAAGCAATAACACCCAAATGGAACTAGAACCTCAGAAAAGTGATTTAACTGATTATGAATTACTTTTTGGTAACAACTAATAATATCCCTGTCGGTAATACGGCAGGGAAAAACTAATAACTCTACTAAAATAATAACAATGGAAAATCAAAAACAACTGGTAAAACAACTTTGTTCAGACTTCAGAATCTCAGCGGTTGCTGCAAATTTGGATCAAATAATAGCTACAGCTGAAAGTGAAGACATTGGCTACCTAGAACTCCTAACAAGATTGTTGAAAGCAGAGCAGCAACATCGCCAACAAAGAGATGAAGTTAGACGTATGAAATCTGCTTCACTTCCCCGTAATAACGATTTATCAAACTATGATGCTAAACGTAATGGACTTACTGATAAAAGACTAGCCACACTTAGAGAGCTTAACTGGATAGATCAACTCTTTAACTTAGTTCTTATGGGACCAAGTGGTACAGGAAAAACAATGCTAGCGGCAGGATTGGCTAAGGATGCTGTAAAGGCCGGGTATCATGTATACTTTAGAACTATGGAAGAAATAGTCTCTACCTTAAAAACCAAGGACTTCGTACGTTCGCAAACAGCAGAATACAAAAAGATGGTACGAGCCAACCTAA
>NZ_JAAKGQ010000116.1:0-1038 GCF_011043515.1 Sphingobacterium sp. SGL-16
TGCTCGCTAAGGTGGACTTTAGTAATACCAGCGTTATATGTGCCAATTGGAACACTATAGAAATTACCCTTATAAGACACCTTATTATCTTTATGAACAGCATAAATCTGTTTTTGCGGTGGCTTGGGAAGCACTTGGTGATACTGTTCTAAAAACATCTGCTCTTTAGCAAGTTCTTCTAGTGGAATAAGTTTGGGTGTACCATGGGGCAGATTGTTGGCCGTACGGTGCAGCCAGGCTATACATTCATCATTAAGCGTTTCTAGATCACGATATGGCCTATTATATAGAAAGTTCTGCTTTACATATTTAACTACGCTTTCTACTTTACCCTTGCTTTGGGGATCGGATTTTCGACAAAAATGAAGCTTAATTCCACGCTCTCGCACATAATTCGAAAACTCGGAAGTGAGTACTATGTCACCTAGGTTTTCAGAGACGATAAACAATCTGTCCTGATCATAAACGATTTCTTCAGGCAGACCAGCAATAAACTGAAAAGCTTGTTCATGTGCATCAATAACCATTGCCGTGGTAAAAGGAATATCACTAAACAAAACGAACTTATAACAGCTGCGCGATAGAATGAAAGTAAAGAATTGTACTCTCTTTTGCTTATTTGTTGTGGTGGTCATATTATAAAAACCAAAGTCTACCTGAGCTTGACTACCGTAAGGAAGCTCTTCAACCATCTGAAAATCACGAGCAGAGCTCACTTTAGGAATATTGAATTCCGCCCGAATGCCTTGTACAAAGTTGAATACTGTTTTGGCACTAACTGAGGGAAAGTCAGGGTGTTGTTCTTTAAGCCAATCAAACATTTGTGCGGCAGAAGTATCATGGTAGAGCTCCAATTTTTCCCGTACAAAATCTCGAAAGGGATCAAGAAGTTTTTTCTTAGAAATAGGCTGTTCTAGTTCTTTTTGGTAACTTCGGTCGTCTTTGGATAAGAGCTTTTTTACCGTGCGCCAATTCAGTCCTAAATGTTCTGAAATTTTGCGTATCGAATTACCTTCTCGATACATTTTGTGAACCTCA
>NZ_JAAKGQ010000117.1:0-990 GCF_011043515.1 Sphingobacterium sp. SGL-16
CGTATCTTTAAGGTATGGAAACAGCGCTAGAAAATCTATCAAAAGAGGAGCTTTTGGAGCTTGTTTCCGCACAGACCCTACAGATATCGTCGCTTTTCGAAGAACACCAATCCCTGTCCCGGGAATCATCTGTAAAAGACGAAAAGATCGAATATCTGCAATCCCAGCTTGCCATGTACAAGCGCATGCAGTTCGGGCAGAAGCGCGAACGCTTCGAAGGTGACCCCAACCAGACCGAACTTCCTTTTGAAGCTGAGCCCGCAGAAGCGCAGCAACAGCAGGAGGAAGTCAAGCAGAAGATCGAGTATATCCGTAAACGTCCAAACCACAAAGGGCGTGCGAAGCTTCCCGAACATTTGCCGGTAATAGAAAAGCATATCCACCCTGAGGGTGACCTGTCTGAAATGGTGTGCATCGGCAAAGAGATCACCGAGGAACTGGAATGTGAGCCTGCAAAGTTCTATATCAACCGCTATATCCGCTATAAGTATGCCGCTAAAAATGGAGATGGCGTTAAGATCGGCGAGCTCCCTGAGCGTGTCATTGATAAAGGCATTCCCGGAGCCGGTCTGCTAGCGATGATCTTAACAAATAAATATGTCGATCATCTCCCGCTATACCGCCAGAAGCAGATCTTCGCCCGGGAAAACATACAGATCGCTTCTTCAACGATAGAGGGATGGACAAAGGAAGCCCTGATCAAACTCCAGCCACTTTACGACCAACTGGTCTTCGACACAAAAGCAAAAGGATATCTACAGGTAGATGAAACGCCTATAAAAGTACTCGATAGCGATAAGAAAGGGGCTGCCCATCAAGGTTATTATTGGGTATACCACGCTCCACTGGATGGGACTGTGCTTTTTGATTATAGCCCTACCCGGGGCAGCAGTGCGCCTTTGGCCATACTGGGCACTTTCAAAGGTTATCTCCAGACGGACGGATATGCCGTGTATGAAAAGTATGGCAAGAAAAAAGAGATCACCCACC
>NZ_JAAKGQ010000118.1:0-949 GCF_011043515.1 Sphingobacterium sp. SGL-16
TAGGTATGTCAGTATTTAAAGATCACAAAATCTCCCTCAGCCAAGTTTTAGCTTTTATACCAGAAGCCCTTTTAAGCCATCTTTCAGCAACCACTAAAGTGGATCATTACAGCAAGGTTCTTCATGGGAAAAAGATGTTTTACCTTCTTTTGTTCTGTATTTTCGATAACGAAAGATTGAGTCAGCGAACATTAGAAGATACTTTTAACAGTAGTGGCTTTAAAGCCCTGTTTGGATTGGGAGAAGAAGAAAAGGTTCGCAGCAGTTCTATCTCCGAGAGACTTTCCAAGATTGACCCCCGTTATTTCAAAGAAATCTATGAACAGATGTACCAGCAGTTTTCCGGGCTTTATTCGAAGACTGAAATCGAAAAGTATAATCTTATACGAGTTGACAGCACTATTGTTGCTGATGCCTGCGCGAAGCTAAAAGAAGGTATTGACCAGAAAAGCGGTAAGAAATTAGTGAAATTCAGTTTTTCGTTTGACGGCATTTTACCTTCGGGAGTAGAAGTTTTTACTGGTCAGAAATACTCTTCCGAAGAGTCTGCACTCCCTGAAGCTATTTTAAAACAAGTAAAAAAAGAAGAGCATCACCAGAATATTTATGTTATAGACAGAGGTTTGCAATCAACACGGACGATGAAGGAATTTGAGGAAGAATCTGTAAAATTTATCATTCGTTCGAAAGACAACAGGAAATTTGAAGAGATGGAATCATTTCTTGATGCAAAAACATCGCTGAAATGGGATGATTGGGAAGTATTAAAAGACAGCAGGGTAAAGCTTTACACCGGAAGTCCCATCCAAAACAAACGAGGCAAACTGCATTATAGGCAAGAGAAAGTAGAAATTGATTTCCGTTTGGTGGTCATCAAAAGTCAAAAAACAAACAAGGAATTTTGGTTTCTGACTAATGAATTTCAACTCTCAGCCAAGGAAATTTCTGA
>NZ_JAAKGQ010000012.1:0-78414 GCF_011043515.1 Sphingobacterium sp. SGL-16
GAAAACTCGCCTGGATGCCAGTCCGAAAATCGGGAGGGTTACAATGGAATCTCAGAATAATGGAAGAAAGTTTTCAGCATATTGGTCTGCTATTGATAAGAAAGATTCAAAACTATTGGAAGAAAATCTAGTCTTATGCCAAGTTGATAAAAAGGAATTCATGGAAAAGCCTGGTTATGCTTTTTCAATTCACTTAAACCCTGGTTTAGAAAATCAGAGAGAAAGTGTCTGTTTGAGTGAAAATTTAGTTGTGGAATACAAAGGAATATTATCAGTATTTGATGAGTTTTCACCTAGTCGCAAATTTCGTTATTGAATCATCAAATACAACTGACTTACTATCAGACTATCAATAAATTAAATACTAAATTTCTAATTTTTTAGTTACCCCACAGACCCACAACGTAATAATATCTTATAATATTGTGTATTATTGAGACAATAAATCATGTAGTTTTCGTCATATTTTCTTGTCTTGCACACCTAGTCTAACCGTATTAATACTTTAACGCTTGTTCAGATTATCAAGAACAGTCATTTCCTCATGATGCAGTTTATTTCGTAGATTAATTAAGGTGTCTTTAAATACAACAGTCGATTAAAAATCTTGAAAAACAACTTATGCATCATTAAATAAATAACCCATTGTAATAAATATATATTATGCAATTATACTTTATCTCTATTAGACTTTCCAGTAAAACTATTATGAATATGAGAGACTAAACAAACTTTCATTTCATCCAAGAACTTTGTATGGCTTACTAGTTTACGTCTACTTATATCGATGAACATGCGATAAGATTGTCCCAAATCTGTGTTTAAACTACTTTCTAACCAAGAAATAATTTCACCAAGTTCAGCTTTTCCTCCGTTTATTCTTTTGGAATGATACAAGCCATATGCTAACTCCACCAATTCTATTTTATTTCCCGACCACCACCTTCGTTGATATGCAAGTTCTTTCTCCAATAATTCAATATCTTTATTTTTCTCCAAACTTTTCACTTTACGCACTAAACAGTCTCGTAACATTTCATAGGCTTTAAACTTAGCAAATAGAAAATCTAAACTACTTGAAAATCTATCTATTTTAGCTATTAAATTCAATTCTGATGGTAAATCTTTCAAATTGCGACTTAAGAAGTATTCAGCATCTTTACTATTTTCATTGGCTAAATAATATTGGTAATAAAAAGCATATCTTCTAAAAAATCTATTGATAACTTTCAATTCATGCAAGTAATATTTCTTAATAACGCTATCAGTACTGTTAGGTATAAGTTCAATGATATGATGCAATTTAATGATATATATATGCCAGCTTTGAAATTTTGGCTTAATATATTTAAAGAAAAAAATTTCTGCTTTATCATTTTCAAAAGATATTGAATATAGTATATTTCGAAGTTGAGTTAATGTATTGGTTGTAATCTTTAGTGAGTTTGGTAAATCAATTATAGTATTTATTTGAGGATTATTTAGTAGACGTAACTCATTAAGCATTCCTTCATATAAAGATTCTATTTGTGAAGAGTTCATAAATTTAAAAGATATAGGTTGATGAGTGGGTAGATTAATAGTATAAAAAAATCACTGAAGATATATGTAACTATTTTTTAGGTGTTTAATATATATTTTTATCATCATCGTCTTTTTTGCATCTCAAAAGTCATTATTGCTTTTTGAAAGTTTTCTTTATATATTCTTCCCAATGGTATTACAGTATCGTTTCCACCAATTATTAATTCAGTACTCGTACGTGCAATTACAGCAGCTAAGGACACTACATAACTACGATGAACCTGACAAAATCCATCAATTGGTAACAATCTAATCAGTGCAGAAAGCGACATACGTACAGTATATGTTTTCCTTTCAGTAACTATAGTTAGCAATTTATCATCACAAGATATAAAGAGGAGTTCATTCACATGCAATGCCTGTTCTCTATTGTTTATATCCATAATCATTAGGACTTTTGGTTTACTATTACTTTCTTCACGTCGATCAACTTCTGCTAATAAATCCCAAACAAGTCGCTCTAATAACTCAAAACTCGGCATTTTTGATATATAACCTCTTGCTTGAATTCGTGAGACTACATAACCATAATTATCATAATTGGAACAAATAGCGATAACAGGGGGACTCTTAAGCATACTAACCATTGTTTCTCCATTTATCTGAGGCATATCCATATCAAGAAAAAGTATATCCAATTTATGTGTACGCAAATATTCTAATGCTTGCAGAGGATTGTCTTGTTCATACATAACATTCAAGAAAGGAAATTCTTGAAGTGCTAATTTTAAATATGTTGTGCTAGACAATTGATCATCCACTATACCAACTGTATACATTGATTTTCTCATTTTAAATGTGTTTTAAATTAATATTAAACACAAATATTTCATTCTCTTTATGGGTATTGATTTCAATATTCAATTGAAGCATCTCAATTATTTTGTTCATATTTTTTATACCTGTACCACTACTTTTATAGCTGTTAACCTTATAATTATCAATCATACTTTTAAAAGTAAAAAGACATTCATTTTGTCTAAGTTGTATTGCAATATGAATTGGACTGTTATTACTTATTTTTGCATATTTAAGAATATTTTCAAGTGGTAATAGAAGTATTCCCAATGGAATTAAATAACTTCCTTTAGGATATTCACCAATCAATTTCACTGTCATTTCCCCATAATACTGCTTTAAAAGACCAATGAATCTCTTCAACTCATTGACCTCATCATCTATGGATACTAAATATTCAGTCTCACTTTCTATTCGCATGAAATAAGCAAGTAATCCGATGGTATTTTGGATATTCTTTTTCTGTTCAGGTTTAGATTGCAGCAATATAATACCAAAATTTGTGCTTAATAGGTTTTTAAGAAAATGAGTTTTGATATCCTTACTAACTAATTTTTCTTGTAATTTTATCAATTCAGAAATTTGCAACTTGTAGATTCTACGTCTATAGATAAATAGTGCAATACTTACAGTTAATAGCGCCGAAATCAATACAAAAGCATATGCACTTATTAACCGCCGTTGAAAATAAACTTTATCGTAAGGTACATCATCACTAAAAAGTTGTAAGTCCAAACGAGGCATGACTTCCTGTATAATATAATACATAAATGGAAAAAGTGTACAAAAAAGTATGAAAAACCCTAGCCCAGCAATTATTCGAAATAACCACTTTTTTGAAAGACCCCAGTAAAGAAATAAAACGTTAAAACAATAATATATAGTATATAATGCACCTACAGCAACCACATGTTTATATGGAACAACTTCATTTGCGTATGATTTATTAACGACTACTAACGCTGTATAAAGTACAACGATCCAGAATATAGCTGTAATTACAGTGTATAATTTAAGGCTATTCATTATTGGATTCTAGTAGATGGTTACTAAAATTAACCCTTTTTTCGCTAGAATCAAAAATGTTTTACATATACAACATATAGTTCGCTCGATTAAAAACAACTTGCTTTTCTTGAAACTCAACTGCAACAAGAGCTTCATTTTCAAGCTCTGAAGTGTTTATTGAAATCTTTAATCCCTTTCCTACTTGCCCAGGATTAAAACTACCATTTTTATGCATGTATTTCCAACATTCCCATTTCCATGGTGAAAACTCAATTTGAGTTGTGAGAAAATCATAAAGTTGTTGCATTCCAATTTTAACGAATTCCAATCTGTTATCACAATGCTTGGGATTTATTATATTTCCTATGCTAAATGCAAAATTTTCGTTTCTTTTTTCAAGAACTAATGGAATAATGCAAACACCTAAGATATGACTTATCATAGGTATTCCTTTACGAACCAATAAACAATCATTTAGAAAATGAACTTTAATAAATTGGTTATTATTAACGTTTGCACCAGAATTCCCATCTGCAAAAATGACTACATGCCTTCCTTCTTTTATCGCTGATTTTATTTTTAAAAGAACTGTCCTGTCATCACTAAACAGAAAATTATGTACATGACTAGAATTATTAAGTTTGGATTGCATATCTAAGAATAAAGTCTGGTTTATATCATATACGTCTCTATCTAACAAGATATCAAAATTTAACCCTATTTCTCCTAGTGCTAAGACTGTTTCAAAATGGAAACCCAAATGAAAAATACAAAGTATACTAGGTGCTAAATTTAGGAGATAATCTTTCTCAACATTGTCCTCTATTCGAAATTCGGTATGTAATCTAGGTTTATGGAACTTTAAAAATTTATCATAGATATCCTCATGATTCCTCCATGATATATGTGGTAAAAAATGATGCAAATGTGCACTGAATATAGCCTTTGGCCAATCGTAATTCATGTATTTCATAGGGGTATAAGTATAAATTAGGTTGATATAAAGACGTTATCGCAACCATTAATATAATTAACAGGTATAGCTTAATTAGTTATGTTAGTAGGATTTAGGGAAGATTTTGCTAAATCTTCCCTAGCAAATTAAAATGTAAATATTGGACACCGCTCTTTTGGAGGTGTGTTGGTATCACCTAATAAGGGTACAATTTTATCCCAACTTAGAATTTCTGAATATTGAAGGTCCTGCTTTTTGTTCATCATGTTTCGAAGATTTTTCATCTTATTTAAGTTTAGTATTAAAAAATCGTATACTCTCAAGGTGGTACCTACTCTTTAGAGCTTACATTAGTTAATCATGCTGAATTCAACAGTTCAAAACTTGTGAACATTTTAATTGCTAACGAATAAAATCGTACAAAGTCTCAAATAAAGCGTATACGACAACTTAATTGATTTGAGATATTGACACTTAATTAATCCATATTTTATCAACAATTCATTTCTTTCACGCCATAATAATGCAGTTCGCGCCTTAAAAACTGCTTTATACGATTGAATTTGAAGTATTACTATTCTTTTGTTAGTGTTGTAAAACCTATAAACTAAGCAAACAATTAATGTATTAATTATGAATAGACTGAGCAAAACACATCGCGCATCAATAGATCTTTTATTAAACCACTGGTCACGATTCATAGCGATACAACCTTATCATAAAACATGGCTATACCAACATAGTAGCTTCTCAACTTATATTCGAGGAAACTGTATTTATGATTCGAATTGGGGTAATAAAAAACTATTTTATGTATGTAAAGGTCTTCTTGGACACGTTGATTATTATATTGACAAAAAAACAGGAAAGGAAAAACGAACAATACTCTCTATTGGCCTACCCTTAATGTCGATGATGACTACGGACCATCTCTATTCGAATACGCAAGGTCCTGGACAAATAATTGCCTTAAGACCGAGTCAGGTACTTATATTCAGTTATGAAAAAATTAAAAATTTTATACGGGAGGATTATAGTTTAGCAGTTTTGCTTTCAGCCATGTTGAATAAAAAGAAACGACAATTAGGCAGACTTCGGCAAGTAGATGCTGTACATGATCCACAAACTGCCTATATACGTTTTACAAATAATCTACCTGAATTAGTGAACTTATTGAGCCAAACTGAACAGCAAGATTTATTAGGTATATCTAGAAGTACCATCCGAAGAGTATCCTTTTTTCTACTTACAGGTAAACATACAAGATAATTGAATCCGCAAGGATTAATTATCTATAAAAATCCTTCCTCAAATTTGAAATAGTAACAATAGTAAAAAAACAACACCCTTATGAATAGAAGAAAATACATATTGTATATAGCACAATACAGTTATATTATTTTGTGGGGTTATTCCGCAACAATTAAGTTGTGGAATTGGGAGATTAGTAAACGTGAAATGCATTTACAACCTTTTGCAAATTGGATAGCTGATATACTTTTTTGGTTGGTTCCAGTTATAGAATTTTTTATTGTATTACTCCTTATAAATCGAAATACTTTACTACGCGGCATAAAATTATCAATCTTTTTACTCACTTTTTTTACGGGCTATCTATTTTTGGCTGTAAGTAAAGCATTTGGTAAAATTCCGTGTGCTTGTGGTGGTATTCTGAGCAATATGGGACATTTAGAACATATATTTTTTAACATACTATTTATTTTAATAGGTGTAATAGCATTGGTATTGACCCATAAAAGCAGACTGCAAGATGACGTCGCTTACAGAATCTGCAGAAAGGAGGATAACATCTCAATATGAATTTATTACCGAGGCAGCTATTAGGCTATAGCTGTTTTAACGGACTCTCAAATTGGCATTAGCCTTTAGAATGTCAATGAGCAGGTCATGCGATGGACCTGATGAAATCAAAACATGCTAACATATTTTAAATTTATTTTATGAAAAACATATTTAAAAATTTGAACACAGGAGCTTTAACAATTTTGGTTGCAGTTGCATTAATTACAATATCATGGACAGAAAGTAAAATTTCTCTAGCACCACAATGGTACGAAGTAAGCGTATCTGGAAGTGATCCTGATCCTGAAAAAAATCAGCATATTCTAGGACTTTTTCCTGGAAGTACGCCAGGTTCAACACCTGGAGCAGAATGTAACACCTCCCCTGGTGAAATTTGTGCTGTACAAATGGATTTACAAGGAGCACCTATCCCTGCAACAATTTCTGACGCAAACGCTCTTAATATAGACACAAGTGTTCAGAGACAAAAACAAGATTAATATTATTAACAAACTCATATAGGGTTAGTACATGATAAAGGGAGGTTAACACCTCCCTTTTAATCATCTATCGTTTTGTTGTAGTTGGTTATTGGTAATTTCATTTTCTGGGATTGGCCATTTCCATTTAGCGCTACCTTTCTCTAATATGAAACTCTCATCACCTACTTTTCGTCTAAATGAAGTGACATAAACACCTTCATGGTTTAATCTACGTACATCTTCCCATCGCCTTCCGCGCATATACAATTCTTTTTCTCTTTCCGCTAATATTATCTCTAAGAGATTAGCACTTTGAGGGTTTTCTGAAATAAAATTGATATATCGATTTCTTTTTAATTTATTTAAATCTGCGACAGCTTCATCATACCTATTAAGTCTCGTAAAACACTCTGCCCGTGTAAGTAATACTTCTTCAACACTTAATCCAGTAAAATACTCGAGTCCCCCCATACCACAGTACGACCCAACATATACGCGAGTGCCGTCTGGACGAGAAAAGTAATAAACTCTTTTTCTAAGATCGTCATCCCTTAATGACTTGTATAAAATCGTATCAGCTATAATTCGATTAGGTATCATTATTCCACCAACCTGTCTGGAGGTATATAAAATTATTGATGGATTATTTTTACCATAGGGTTCAAACAAACTACTGTATATACTGGAAACATTTCCCGTAAGTGAATTATAATTTAATAACGAATCTTTTCTTTGAAGCACTTTTTCGCTGTAAGCTAAGGCTTCAGGATACGCGCCCATTTGTAAATATACTCTTGCTAAGAGAGCTTGTACAGCACTAATTCCAGGCAGATAAATATTCTCCTGCGAAGTTACAGGGATATTTTCAGCATCAATTAAATCCTTTAGAATTTGGTCATAAACTTCTTTTAAACTACCACGCGTATATTCTATTGAAACATCATAATCTAATCGTAGTGGCAATCCCAATTTATTTGCAGCTGTAACAGGATCATAAACTTCACAAAATGATTGAGCAAGATGGTAGAAATTCCATGCTCTGTGAAAACGAGCAGCTATTCTTATTTGATTCCATTGATTTACTTCACTATCTGATGGACTTATTTTTTCAACATCTAGTGCTAAATTAGCATACATTATTCTTTCATATGCCTCATGCCAATCTCTAATATCTCGCTCATCGTCATGATAAACACGGTCTGCCCAAGTGTATACATTTCTATGGTAAGGCGAAAATCTAGAAGCCGCTATTAAATCTGCTTCGTTTTTTATAAAATACTCATCTGTACTTAAAAAATGTAAATCACTTGAAGTGTAAAGCATTATATCACGATTTAGAATCGTCATATAATCTTTAATATTACTCGGTACAACTTGGTTCGCATCACGTTTAATATCTAAGAATTCTTTGCCACATCCGATGGTAATACCGATTATAGCTGCTAAAATGATATAATATTTTCTCATAGTTGTAAAATCTAAAATTAAAAATCAACCCGTATTCCCAAAGCGAATGACTTTGGAGCAACATATTCCGAATCTGCATAATCAGGATCAATAGCATTGCTATTTGACTTCCAAACTATTCCTAAATTTCGTGCATAGGCATAAAACTGAATCTGTTGTAACCTGAGTCTTTGTACAATATCTTTATGCAATGAATAGGATATATTAATATCCTGAAATCGTATATGATCTCCTTTAGTAATTAGAGCCTCTGATGAAAGGTATGTTTGTGCTCTCCCTGCATTGTACACAGTAGATTGTGATGGAACATTGGTCCATAATTCATCACCTTTTTTCTGCCATCGATTAAAATAATCCATATGGTAATTCAAGTGCGATGTATTAACAGAACTCGGATCTAATGATTTCCTTCTAAATACATAATTACTTTTAAAAGTAAACAACGCTGATATAGATAATCCACGCCATGAAAATTCATTACGCAATGAACCATAAAATGGAGGAACTTTCATTCCTGAAGCGACCAAATCACTAAATTTTAGGTTATTATAATAGTTAGTATAATCTTGACTAATCTCTCCATTTTGATAAATCACAGGGTCACCATTTTCTGGATTTAAGCCAAACCACGGCAATGAGAAAAGCATATCCCTACTTTGCCCAACTACAGGTGTTTTACCATCAAGGTATTCAAAAGCTTTTAGTAAATTATTCGCCTTATAAGCTTTTACTTCATTTTTTGCAAAATTCAGAAGTAGAACTGTATTCCATACAAAATCACCCGTTAAATTTTTGGTTGATAACTGAGCATCTATGCCTTTCGTTTGTAAATCAGCATAATTCACTAAATTGGAACGCTCTGCTGAACTTCCTATGTAAATACCTGTACTAGGAGGAAGTATTTCTGCACCAATTAAGTCATTTGCATTTTTGATATAATAATCTAATTCAAGTGATAATCGATTTTGAAACCATTTGCTCTCTAATCCAAAATTAACTGTATTAACCTTTTCCCATTGTAGCGAAGGGTTTCCTATACTGTTTACAATAGAATAATTCATGTTTTTAAATTCATCTATTCCCAAATGTCTAATTGTGGGGTAAGCACTGACAGACTTATTTACATTACCGGCAGAACCATAGGTAGCTTTAAGACGCAAGTGATTTAAAGAATATACATTGAACCAATCCTCCATTCCAAGGTTCCAGCTACCGCCAATTGACCATAATGGTGTTCCTTTTTGATTGGTTTTCACCCCAAAAAGGTTTGAACCATCCCATCGTATAGAAGCAGAGGCTACATATCTTCTTTTAAAGGTATAACTTGAATTTCCGAAATAAGAAAGATAACGATCAGTAAATTTTCTTTTCACATAATCAGGCTGTGGAATTCGCAATCTTCCACCAGATGGACGTGTAGGATAAAATTCAGTATAAGAAAATAGATTTGTCCCTGTTAATAAATCTGGATCATAATTGTAGAGCGTATACCCAGGTAAAGATTCTTGCACAAATTCACGTTTCTCGCCTCCTATCAATCCTACCACTTGGTGATGTTGACCAAAATTCTGGTTATAATTTAGTTGCATCCTAGCTGAATGTGTATTCGATTCATTCGGATTTAGGAGCATATCTATACCACCGTATGGAATTACCTGAGTACCGTTTGTTTGTGTATAACGATTTACCAGATCTCTAACATAAAAACTATCTTTATCATATTGAACTGAATTAGTTCCATCTCCTTTGATATACTGATATGAACCATTGAAAGTAAAGTAATTTAGGAATTGATAGTTTATACCTAGATTAACTCGCATCTCCTTCATACGACCAGTTTTTTTTACTAAATTTCTATCTTCAAGAGGACGGTAATCCCAGTCAAGTAAACCATTATTTTGTGCATTCGAAACATAAGGATAACGTAAATCTTTGATTATAGAAAGGGCATTACCATTTATGTCAGCAAGCTTCGTATAAGGAGAAAGACCAACGTGAGTGGTGTGACCTTTAATATCATCAATATTTACCCCATTATTTAAATTACTTTGTTCGCTGTACCAAATACTACTACGTATTTCAAATCCTTTAGCGGGCATATATGTATTCTGCATATTAAGATTTAACCGCGTGTTGTTATTACCTATAACATCCATTCGATTTCTGTCATATCCAGCAGAAATAAAATAGGTAAAACTATCTCCTCCTCCCATTGCATTTATTGCATATTGTTTATACAATGACTCTTGGTACAAATAATTCATTGCCTCCTCCCTTACCTCTGTATTTCGCAACTCAGATTCTTTTATATCAAATTCATCTTTTGATATTGTACCTTTATTAAGGTCGATTAACATTTCTACATATAACGGAAAAGCAAATTGTCGGGTGTCATCACGATAAAAACTTGCAAGATCATATTTATTCTTTTCAATCTGCATTACAACATCAGAAGGTAAACGATTGCGGCTATACAATAAATCAGGTTTCATACCAACAGTATAATTATTGTTAAACGATAACTTTCCTTTTTGTTTATAGCCGCCTTGTTTGGTAGTAATAACGATTACCCCATTTCCTGCCCGTGCTCCCCAAATACTAGCTGCTGCTGCATCTTTAAGAATTGAAATATTTTCTATATCATTTGGATTAATGCTATTAATATCACCCTCGTAAGGAAAGTTATCTATAACTATTAAAGGTGATGAATCAGATAATATTGTTGCTAATCCACGTACACGTATATCTGAGGCATTCTTGCCTCCTGCATTAACAAATTGAACCCCAGAGATCACTCCTTCCATACGTTGCAAAATATTTCCGCCAATAGCTCTATTCAATAGTTTATTATCTATCACCTCGAAAGCACCCGTTGCACGTTCCTTAGGAATTTGATAAAATCCGGTATTAATTATTTCTACCTCTTGAATCATTCTATCATTTCTTAATAGAATAATTTCTAGAGGTCCAATATCTAATCCTTTAAACAATTGTAGCTTTTGATACCCTACATGTTCAAATAATAAGGTATCTCCACTAGGAATATCTTTAAAATTAAAAGCTCCAATGTGATTGGTGATAGTAACTCTATTTGCTTTCTTTAAAGTCACGGTCACGCCAGGAATAAGTTCATTTTGTTCATTATAAACTACACCTGTAATTTGCCCCTTTACAGAAATTGATAGAAGCAGCAATAAAAAAATAAAATTTATCTTCATAAGTTAATTGGTATGAACAGAATAAGTCCAGTCTAATTCCGTAGGTAAATTCACTTTATTTCCAGAAAGGAAATCTTTAATGAGTTGAATATCATAGCCCTGAGTTCCAGTTATTGTAATTAGTTTTCCATCTTTGACCCAGGCTATTCGGCTTACTGTTTGCTGGCTAAAGAAAAAGCTATTAAAAATATAAGCCTGTGGTCCAAACATAATTGGAGAATGCCAATTTCGTTGTACCCCAAATTGCTGAGCTTTATAATCAAAGTCTAGCATGACACCTATAACAGCCACCTCTTGAGGTAGCTCTTTAACAATTTCGTTCCACTTATCCATTGACTTTACACAAGGAGCACACCAAGTCGCCCAAAAATCTAATATCAAAAGTTTATTGTTTGAAAAATCTGATAATGTCCCAATATTTACCACACCTTTCGCATCTACATACTGAAACGGTAGAGACCCAACAATAAATGGTATACTGTCACCAATTCGAACATTTGGTGTTTTTTCATAATTTAAATTGTAGCTTATCAGCGGATAGCGAACTAAATCAGCCCATGGGTATATTTTAAGGGTATGTTTATAATTTTCAGGCTCAAAATGGTAGTGGTAAGATACATCAAATGTTAAATCAACATTTTTAAACTTCTCTTCATCCAACTTTTTACCACCAAAAATAACCTCTTTATTTTCGACAACCTGACCTTGAATATTCGTAATAAATAAGGTCAACAATAAAAAGAGTGTACAAGGCTTAAAAGTAAATTTATTATAAACTCTAGGTACAGTAATAACTATTTTAAGAAGATAAATAACTAAGACTGTTGCTATGATTTTAAAATATTTTGATTTCTTTTCCGAGTCTAAAGCCTCCTTATACTGACCACTTTCATACTTCAATCGCAATTGATGTTCATAAATTAGAGAGGCTAAATATTTAGTATAGGCTTCAATTTCCTTCTTATTAACTAACTTATCACTATCACATTTTGATTTAATAAACAGCAGAATTTGTTCTATATTCACTAATAAAACGTGAAATATTGGTATCTTCAATAATACGCTCAACATAAGTTTCAATATCTTTTTTAGGTAAATCATAATTTTATAAAGTCAATAATTTTTAAATTTATTATATGATTTTTGGAGACTATCAATGGCATTACCTACAACAATATCCTACACAGTAATACAAATTGGTTATTAATTAGGTCTCAAAAATCAAAACATAGCTTACCCATCACCCTAAAAATTCTTCATTTTAAAGGCTATTAATATCAATTAGAATGAGACTGCCACATTGTATAAGAGCTATATCTACTGTCTCAATTAACTAATACATCAAATGAGTATCAAATTCAGGAAAAACCGACCTTGCACCTATGGAAAATAGATAACGATAATGACGTAAATCATCTTTCAGATATATAAAAAGAGTTGTATCTTTAGAGTGACAAGCTTAAAAAGCACAAACCGATTCTACATAACTTATACAATCTAATTTATAATACCATAAGGTACAATGAGTCGGTTACAGCTACAAATGAGCTCAGGATTAAAATCCTGAGGTTTTACTGTTTAGACAATAGTCTGGACAGCTATGCCCATGGCTGTTTATAAGCTGTATTATTAAAAAATGCTATTCAGGCGAGCGAATTACGTTCTTATACAAAAATTGGATTGAAATCTCACTTTGATCAAATATCAAAGGATGGATTTTGGTGGTACCGTTGTTCGTTCTCATAGATCATTTGTTTAAAATGGTTATTTGGAAAACGATGAAACTCAAGAAGTAAAGAGGAAAGCACTGTTGGCAGGTAAAACCAATAGGGCGAACTTCAATGCTTTTGAAAGCGGTACCGTCAAGACCCCTATAACCTAAGTTATAGTTCCACAAAAGACCTACATGAAGTTCGCCCTATTAGACTATATCACGAAGATATAAAAATCTAATAGAAATGGCGAACCCACGGCTGTCTCATGTGGAAATTTTGACGGTTTTCTTTCATGAGTGACACCGTAAAAAGTGAGAAAATCTCACATAAATAACTGTCGCTTATATAACTATTTCAAAGATAATAAATAATTACAATATGGACAAATATGTCCAAATAAATTTTCGCTTATATGTCTAATACACAATACAAAGATCAAGAATATTTAATTAAATTGGGGAAGCACATTGAATCATATAGAGTAAAAAGCGGAAAATCATATGATGATTTTGCTAAGCTATGTGGATTGGATCGTAGACAACTAAGACGTATTGAGAAAGCCGAAACCAATTCATCAATTTCTCTTTTAAAAAAAATAGCTGATAATTTAAAGTTGAGTATACCAGAATTATTAAATTTTTAATCCGAAATTCCAAAGCTTCAATAGAAATTAATTCAGTAAGAATTTCAAAAATGATTTTTCAAATATATTACTAGCTAAAATATTACAAAAAATATCTATCAAATGACCATGTCGAAAGATATAATAAGTTCAGATTGGGTATTTCGTAGGGATGGGTTCTTCTTCAATTTTGGTGAATTAAGCTGATTTTGCAAGTATCATTTTCCTCAACAGCTGAAATCCTGCCCTTCCGTACATTTTTCTTTTTATATTTTTTATTCGATTCACTTGTCCTTCAACCTGGCCGTTACTTACCATTGTTACTACGGCATTATTCACTGCTTCATAGTCCCTTAAAAGGTTTTTAGCAAAATTTTTAAGGCCGCATTCAGATGTTGATGCCTCCTGAATCCATTTTTGTAACATTCCGTCTTTCTTGATAAGAAACAATTGTTTAAAGTCCTTTATCAACTGCTCCATTTGTTTTATTTTAGGAAGCTTTTCAAATAATAATTCTAAAAATTCTTTATCATCTTCCTTAAGGTGTTTTGACTCCCTATAGAGCAGTAAGGATAATTTGGTTGGTGACCAAGTTTTTGCTACCACCACCTGCGCCTCATATTTCATTCTCCTAAGCCCAGGCATATTATAAACTTCATTCATCTTGTGGCAAAACTGGGTATACTTACCATTGAACCCCATCTGAACAATAGTGTTATGCAGTTCTCGATATGTTTTTCCGTTGTTCTCTTCGCTCAAAAGATAATTAATGAAGGATTCCAGATTGGTGGAGTTTCTGGATTGTCTTTTCTCAAGTTTTTCCATGGACACATACCTTGCGACTGTTTTTCGATCCAGCTTTGTAATTCTGGCAATTTGTCTTAGCGTAATACCATTGGCATATAGCTCTTTAACCTTGTCGAATAGATATTGTTTATGAGCACCAATGTTTGCTGTAGAAATCGTTGGTGCTACAACTTCTAAATTTGCTTCAACAGGCCCGCTAACTTCCGTTAATGTAGGGGCTTTCCTTTTGGGATCATTATAAAGTTTAAATATTTCCTTCAATTCTTTTGCTTTTGATTGTATGACTTTTTTAGCTGCTTCCCCTAAGTTCATAATTAGGTGAAAGCGGTCGGCTACCTGAATGGCATCAGGGGCCCCTGTTTTTATACCCAAAGCATATGGACCATAGCGATCTCTGGATACTACTCTTATTTCTGGATGATTCTTCAGCCACTCTGCCAGTGTATCCGATTCACGATCCGGAAGTAAATCTATCACTTCTTTCCGTTCTAAATCAACAATAACGGTTCCGTAGGTACTTCCTTTTTTGAATGCCCAATCATCTACGCCAATTACCCCAGATGTCAAAGCCTTAGGTTGTATATCTACTCCGTGAATCACTCTTAACATAGTGGAGGAGCTAACCGGCAGTCCAACATAGCGACTAATTGCTGAACCTCTATTTCCTCCCAATTCAAGTCCCATTTTAAAAAGAAGATCATTTGAACGAATCATTCTTCTATAATATGGTCTGATTTCACAATCGAAGCGTTCAGTAAAAACCTTTCGATGACAGATTGAATTATCACAAAAATACTTCCTAGCCCTGAGCTTGACTTTTACTATATATCCGGAAACAGGAAGGTCTAAAAGAGTTCGGAAATATCTACTATGAACCCGTTTACTCGTAATGCCACAAATAGGACATGTTGAGTGTTTTTGATAAGCGTACGTACTAATATAAAGCTCTCCTAGAGAGGTATACATTGTTTCAGCTTTTAACTGTAAATTGTGAGGAAGTATAAATTCTGGAATCATAATTAAAAGTATAATATTAAATTACACATAATAATTTATATATTTGTTGTTTTAAAAAATAAATTACAGTGGGAAAATCAGTCTTACAAATTCAGCGATCCGACGCATCAGAGATAAAGAAGTTATTAAATACAAATGATGCTTATACTGTTGGTATAAGGCTATACATGGTATATCTTGTTGCATTAGGTTATTCGAGCAGACGCCTGTCTGAACTACATAATATCAGCTTCAAGCAGATAACAAATTGGGTTCATAGATTTGAAAAAGAAGGTATTGAAGGATTGAAAGACAAGAAAGGGCGCGGTAGACGGAGCAATTTATCAAACGAACAACTCGAAAGAATCAAAAACTTGGTCATAAACGAAAAACCCTCGGATCATGGATATAAACCTGTAAAGTGGACAGGTCCTATTTTGGCTCAATGGATTGATAAAGAATATGGCTTATCATATCAAAAGGCACAAGTCTATAACTTGCTCGAAAAGGTTGGAATTGTATTTGAAAAGAAAAAAGGTTTAGTTCGTAAAGTGTAATTAATTAACATACTTTCACCAAAATTGAAGAAGAACCTATTCAAACCGTAATATCCACAGATATTTTGGGAAAGTAATTTATTATGGCGAAAAAACAATTATATACTCAAAATTAATAGTTTTAAATTAAATCAAATTTTAAATATTAGTGCTTGGAAATCTAAAGATCGAAGACTAGTAAAAAACTTATTAGCTGGTGGAATTAATGTTCAAAGATCTTATTTACTAAGATAAACTATGTAAATAAGATTTATCAATAATATATTATATACAAGAATAGCGTATTATAAAAGCTATTATAAAGAATTTGTACAAAGAGCTCTTACATAACATAAAAGCTTATATAGATAATTAAAAAAAGAATAGAAACGTTAAAATAATGGATGATACTAAAAAAAAGTAAACTAATTTTGTTTTGAAGGCAACCTTGAAAAATATAGATCTACACTTCATGAGATTTTTTCAACTATTCAAAGTAACAATTGCAAGATTTGTGCAAGATATGATAATGGTCCCTCTATACACGAATTTCAGAATAATAATGGACAATGCATTATAAGAATTCCACTAAAAAGATTTACACAAAATCCTAAAGAAATCATCTGGACAATTCTACATGAATTTGGCCATCACTTGTCTTGAACGATTAAAAGGATAGATTTAACAAATGAAATCATCTTAAAACGCGATGAGGAAGCATGGGACTTTGCCTGAGATTACTTAAAAAATCATGACAAGTTAAAAACAGAAATTTACGAATTCGACATCTATGCTGATCAATGTCTTAACTTTTACAAACAAAGGCTATCAATTAAAGAGAAAAATACTTAAAAAATCAACTTAAAAACCCTAATGCTAAGACCACACCTTTAACATCCGGAAATAAATAATCTAAATAAGTGAATAATATATCAACAAAAGATAATTTTAACGGCAGTCAACTAAATAAATTTTAATAAAAAAGGAGTAAGTAGACATAATATGATAGTATTTAAGAATACCTAGATTCTATTTCGGCAAAGCCGACTCTAAGCTCTTCATTAAATTTTTCCATACATACAACACGTTCTTCACCTTTTGTGTTAAGAAAAAACTCATTTCTTACGAATTCCAATAATTCGTCCCTAAGAGATTCCAATATTAATACAACTGTATCTCTAAGTTTTTTCATTGTGACTATTTCTAATTCAAAATCCTCTTCATCTATTTCTATGCTTCCATGTCCTATAGAATTACGATTACCTAAAAATTTTATATCGATTAGGCTTTTTTTTAAATCATATTGTTCTTTATATTCTAAACCAACTAATTTTAGAATATTCTTTAGCACATTCGTACTTAAATTATCTTGAGTATTTATATAGGATTTGTCTTTTTCATTATTCAGATTAATTTTTAGTTTTTTTGAAATTTTCAAATTGGAAAGTGAATTTAGTTTACTAATTAAACTAAGCTCATTCTCAATTGTTAATGAATACTTTGAAGCATCTAAAACCTTTCCCATCTCTTTAACCAATAGTGCTTTAAAATTATCAGTTAAATCACAGAACTTATATTCACTCTTACTTAGATAATAAAGATATGTTTTACAGCTTTTCTTTATATATCCTTCCCAATGTGCATACAATAGTAGAAGAAAACTTTTGTATATCACGGAGTTTTCTGACTGCTCAGCTATTAATATTAATTCTGAAATTTCTCTTTTTCTCCAAAGCCAATCATTAATTAAATGGTCTTCAAAGTTTTCAATTGTCATTTGCAAAATAATTCTGTGAAAAATCCTTCAACTCTTTAATCCGTACTAAAGCTTTTTTACCTCTTAATGCCCCCTGAATAAATTGTGGTTGACTGTACATTTTCTTGATTCTATCAAGCAACAAAACCTTTCCCTCATTCTCATAAAATTCAATATTATGACTTAGGCCTGGTAAAATAGCTTCAAAACTTGACTGTAGAAAAGCACCTTCAAACTCGTCTTTGTCCTCTACATATTTCTTAAATGTCTTTTCTCCCAATAATTGATTTAATAATTTAAATACTCTTTTAAAAAGAGCTATTTCATCAATAATATTAAAATTCTTATCATTTAATAGCTTGATTGTCTCCTTATCAATGAAGTCAGACAATAATTCATTTGATATATTATATTCAGAAAAGTCTAGATTTTGTTTTTTTGATATAAAATACCTTAAAATTAACTCCATTGGAAATTCAACAATTGTTTTTGCGTCCGAAATATTAATTGCTTTAACAAATGGTGGAAATGTCTTTAAGTCCTCAATATGATTGTAAAAATCTTCATTTACCATTATAATTAGGCAATTTCTAATTTCCTGAGGTTGCAATACTACTGCTCCTGTATTTAATCTTTTAAATAGCTCATATTGAGCTTGGACATTATCTTCTACTAGTATAATTTTTAGGTCTAACTTGGACATTTTGATTATTCTTTGCGCATCGGCATTCAATGTAATCCAATTTAAGCCTTCGATTGAGGGTAACTTTTCTGTATGAGTAAAATTTAAAGGTGCTAGTACCGACTCTTCATGCTTGCTTTTTTTAAGAAGTCCCATTGTTTCTAAAACAGTACACATACGCTGTAAACCGTCAACAATAGTCCATTTGGAACCTTTGGTTTGAGCAATAAATATTGGTGGTGTAGGCATCCCCATTAATAATGACTCAATAAATCTTGTTTTCTGATTATCATCCCATCTGAAAAGTCTTTGATATGAAGGAAATAACTCTAAATCACCATCACGATACACTTGTACAAGTTCCCGGATAGCCATACTAAAATTATCTGTTTTAATCTCTTTACGAACTATTTCAATTTCTTTAAGAAGCAATTCATTTTGTTCAACTATAGTCATTCCTTAACTTTTTGTTTTCGTTATAACTTCATTAATAAATTCTTTAAGACTAGCGTTAAAATCAGAAAATTTATTTCTTTTAACCTCTTTTGGTTTTGAAAAAGGTTTACTCAATTTAAGATAATTATCATAATCTGAAGTGGAATTTATCTGATTTTTACCTAAAATAAATCCTAGTTTTTTTTTGGGATCAGTTGATTTGCACGAATCTTTACCCACATCATATATGGTTAATAGCCAAGCATCAATCTCTTCCACAGCGACTGCATGTAAAGTACTATCAATAACCTCTTGATTTTCTAACCAACCATCAATTATTTCCACAACTAATTCTCTCAAATTAACAGCATAATTATCATTTTTTTCGGGAATTCTAAGAACCCCATATTGACTGGCTTCAGCAGTATCTAAATGGATGATAATAAAATCTTGACCATCAATTGCTAGAAACTGATTGATTATCTTTTTCTCTATACATTCATTCTTAACTGAACTCCAACCTCCAAATTCATCATTACCCTTAATCCTAGCTCGATCTGTTTCATCTGTTTTGTTAATTGGTAATAATGCTCGAATATTAGCATCATCTATACCTAATGTGCATTTTAAAACATTAGTAATAACCGCTCGATCAGCTGGACCTTCAGAAATAACTCCAATAATAGTATTATCATTCATAGCTGATTTTAAAAATTCGTTGGAACAGCCCCCAAAGCTCCATTCATCCACATCTCGGAAAGTTTAAGGTTTTTGTCACTCAAATCAGACTTGAATTTTATTCTTCTTATACGAGTACTTCCTTCTGATGTCCTATAAACTTCAAATAAGCGTTGATCATCGTCAGTTAAATTAAGTCCATCTAAAATCGCAGGATTATGGGTAGTTATAAGCACTTGTTTACCTCTTTTCTTAGCCAGTATTACCAATATTTTAATAAGTTTTTGACAAAGTTTTGGATTCAATGCAGTCTCTATATTATCGATAGCAAAAAAATTTGGTGTTTTATTACTTATAAATAAAGTTAAATAAAACAATACATGTAGAATGCCCTCGTTTGAATTCTCAGCAGATAAAATGTTATTCTGCTTCTGCATAAACCTATCTGAAAAATATAACGTCGATAAACTACGCCCAGGTTTTAAACCATCCATCTTATACTTTTCATTTTTATCAGATTTAATATCTTCTAACCAAGAAAATAAATCCACACAACTTAGTAACTCTGCCTTTTCAAATGAATTAAGTGAGGAAATAAGTAAATCTAAGCCTTCACCATTAAGTCCTAATGGCGTCTTCCTACTGTCCACTGGAACAATTCCACGCAAAGATTTGGTGTTTAAATCGAAAATTCCATATTCTGAAAGTATTTTATTGATTAGTTCGCTATCAGTAGACTTAAAGGCATCTGGATTCATTTTAAGTTTATCGATTAAAACATTAAACTCTTCAAATCCCTTTTGAAAATCTATATCATTACTAATATAATCTCCAATTATTTTCGAAAGCTTTGTGTTTAAAGAATTAGATTGACTCTTGTCTACCCATTTTGTATATATGTCGTTTGGATCACTTGGTTCTAATTCAATTTTATATTCAATGTTGGTCTCATTAATTTTCAGAGAGATAAATAAATCAATTGAGTCTTTTTGTTTTTTCTCTAAAAATGAACTTACCATTAAATCTGGTCTAGCAATACGAACTCCTTTGCTATATAGTCCATCAAAATTTAAATCATCTGATTTACTTGCTGAAATTAAAGCCACGGCTTCTAGTATATTAGATTTTCCGCAACCATTTTCTCCAATAAATACATTAATTAGACCCAACTCTATATCTGCATCAATAATAGACTTAAAATTATTGATTTTCAAGCCATTGATAAGAAAATTATTTTTTTCATTTTCAGGAAATTGTTTATACTTAAAATTTCCTACAGCTTGTGACCAACTCTTTGTATTGAATTGCTTTACAGTGTCTAAGACCAAATCAGTAATCGCATAATGTGTATTAGAACTACTTGGTTTAAGCGATGAATCATCTGGATTCAATTGAATAATATTTTGATCAAGGAAAATTTTTAAAGCAAGTTTACGAAAAGACTCTCTAGAGTTTGTAGCATACCTTTCTTCATAATATTCATTAACAAAATTCATGATATCCTTACTCAACGTCATACTCTTCTTTGTAGCATACAGCCATTCAGAATCAGGCTTGATATTACAAAGCGCAAGAAAGGTTAGTTTAGCGACTTTTCTTTTACAAACAGACTCAGGTAGACCCAAATCTGTTAAAATGATTTCACATTCGTCCAGACGAGATTCAATACTCATTACTAATTATTCTTATTTTTTACTTTAAAAGTCTTATTAACAATTTTATCCAGTTTATACTGGTCTAGATTGGTTACTTTGCTAATTGATTTCCCCAAATTTAGTATAATATCAATATCTGGCAAAGGTAAATCTCTAAGTTCTGTAGCGCTAACATTAATATTACCATTAAATGTACGAAAATATACGTCGAATAGAGTACTATTAAGTAATGCTGCGACACCCCAAACACTAAATATGCTTAATTGCTCTTCTTTACCATAAATATAATTTACATGGTTTTCCAAGCCAATGCATTTATATTTGAAATCCTTTTTAAAAAATGGTGCTGCTATTAACTTACTATTATCATCTTTTGAACTAAATCTTCTTATAATAACCATATTTTGATTATCGACAAAAAGAGACTTAGCATCACAATCTTGAACTAAATATTGTGGTCTAACCTCATTAATATCGAACAATGGCCATTTTAAATCCATTTTATTGACATTATTAAGCCAAATAAGAGGTACAGTGTTTTCCGTTTGATTTTTTACAATATAATTATTGGCTCGAAAAGATACAACAGGTCCTGTTGATACTTTTATTCCAATATCGCTAAAAGTATTTGTCCATTTTTTAAATATAGATATAGCCTCTTCGTCTTCATCAGACATTGGAATATGAAGAATTTTTTGATTAGATGATAGATTTACCAAATCTGCAATTGAGTACACTTTAGATGTTCTAGTATTTATATCTTGCATTCCTGCAGACTGACATACAACTATTTGGTCCATTTCTAAAAATAAATCTGCTTGATATTTCGAATTTGTCACCCTTTTTTTTGCACTCACAATAATATTTTCTTGTAGCACTTTGTCTCTTTTAAAGAGATTTTTTCTAGAATGGAATAGATGCATTTTTTCAATTTTCAATTCTGTAAAAATGAAATCTCTAAACGTTTTAAAATAACCTCCAGAAGTAAAGCTTCGTGGAGAAATAAAAATAATTCTACCATTATCTCTTAGCAATCTGACCATCAAAAAAACAAAAATACTATAAATATTTTGTTGACCATGTAAAATGGATTTAGTTAATTTCCGTAACGGATCTTCCTTCGAAATCTTAAAATATGGAGGGTTGGAAATTGCTACATCGTAAGTATCAGGAGGCGTTCCACCTTGTAATATGGAAGTATTATGTAGGACAAAATCATTAACGCATACATGATAATTGAATTGTACACCTTTGTGTTGTAACCATTCTTGCAAATAATTAAGCACATCTTTTGTCATTTCAATTAACTTCAAATCCATTTCAAATACATCTAAATGAATCTCCCTAATCGAACTCTCTAAAGCAACATATTCACACAAGCCACAAGAAAGTACTCCAAGTCCACAACCGGGGTCGAGAATTCGCAATGATGTCTTATCTGTAGGTAGTTTATAAAAAGTAGCCAGATAAATAGCAATTTCTCGAGGCGTAAAGTATTGACCCAACTTCTTTTTGTGTTCCTTTTCCACTGTCTCTGTATACTTCTTTCCCAACTCATCTGCATACTCTGAGGGTAATAAATTACTATTTTTCTCATCCACCATAGGTAACAAAAATAACATTTTTTTGATTCCTATCTCAACAGATTTTTAAGTCTCTTAATTACAAAGAATTTAGTGTTTAAAGTTAGAATTAATTAAAAAATAATTTCCTAATGTGTAATAAACTATAAAAATAACTTGACAATTACTAAGGATTTAAAACTAAAATAATGATATTAATTTTCAGACAATAAGAATTCATTTAATAAGTTTAGCTACTAAAAAATTCTAAATGTCTATCCATTTCCAAGAAAACGACCTTAGTTTAGAATCCCAATGGAGAGCAATTATTCTATTTGGAAAGAATTCTGCTAGCTACAAATTTGCTTTTGGGAAAGCTTTATTAGAACTAGTTTCAAAAGAATCAAATTCAATATCAATCAAAGAATTATCTCCTATTTTCGTTCAAAGTATTTTAGAACATCTAAAAACGAACGACAAACAAAGTAATTCTAATTCAAGTACATTTTTGGAAGCATGCAGGAAATATAATAAGGAAGAAATAACCTATGATAACCTTTTAAGTATTACCGAAAAGCATGGATTTAATAATGTTGTAGATGCATTTCAAAATGTAAATGGAGGAATCATTCCAAATAAGTTCTACCATAAGGATTATAATGGAAATTCAAAAAATATAATAATCACGGATGATTTATTACGCTTAAAAGAAAGCTACCAATTCTTGAATTTAAATAAAGAAGTTGATGCAAGATGGAATTTAGTAGAGACAGCATGGAATTTACAGATCAATCCGAATCTTCTAGAGGTTAAAATTGATGATAATTTACAAACTCTTTTCATAGAACATGATTTTATGAAAAGGAAGGATATAACAACAGCCAGAGCCTCTTTGAATGGATATCAAAAAGGTAAATGTTTCTATTCATTTCAGGATATTTCCATTGTTACGGGTGATGAAAACCTTTGTGCTGTAAATCATTTCTTTCCACATGTACACAAGATTAGTATACATCAATCGGGTTCAAATGTTAATGGTATTTGGAACTTAGTTTTAGCAGATAAGCTTGTCAACTTGGATAAAAGTGCAAAAATTCCGGAGTTGAAATACCTAGAAAGAATATATAAAAGAAATGACTTTTATATAGCCAGTAAACATCCTTTAGGTGAAACCATCGTAAACCAAACAGGTAATACCCCGCAGCAAAGACGTAACTTTTTGCAAAAACAATATGATTTATCATTAAATTTATCCATTCAGAAATGGATTCCAAAAGTTGAACACGAGCCACTTTTCTAATGAAAGATTTTACAAAAATTGCACAAGAACTTATAATCTACAGAGACGATTATTTCTTTATGATCTATGATGGATTTCCAGTTAATCCAGGCCATCTTTTAATCATATCAAATGAAGTACGAAGCGACTATTTTGCTCTAACTGAAGAAGAAAAATTGGCTTTACCAATAGCAATAAACAATGCAAAAGAAATAATTATAAAGGACTATGTTCCAGATGGCTTTAATATCGGAATGAATTGTGGAGAATATGCAGGTCAAACAGTATTTCATTTTCATTGCCATTTAATTCCACGCTACAAAGGAGACATGGAAAACCCAAGAGGTGGTGTAAGACATGTCATTCCTAGTAAAGGAAATTATTAGCTATATATTACTATAAATAATTCGATATGAGTTTGAGACTTATCATTTTATTCGTAATAATTATTGCTGGAATTGTATACAAACATTTTACAGACAGAAAAAAATATGAGAATGTTGTATACCAAAAAAATCTAGAAATAATTAAGTCATTTCTTGATATAATTCATTCATTAAATGATTATGTTACTTGGGTGCATCGTGATCATTTAAAAGCAGAATATGCTAAAGTTGGCAAGTTCTTTCGGAATAAAACCAATTACTATAAGAAAGAGAGTACTGTCAAAAATTTTAACGAGATATTTGAAGATTTTGATAACTATATTGTTGAGTATAACCAGAATTACGTTAAAACTAAACAAATACAGCTAAAAGATTATTTTGATAATATAGAGGGTAAAAAGCTAGATGTTCAACAGCGTAATGCAGTAATAACTGATGAATATTCAAATTTAATAATTGCAGGGGCCGGATCTGGCAAAACATTAACTATTCTTGGTAAAGTTCAATACCTTATTGAGCAGAAAAATATTCCTGAAAATGAGATTTTGCTATTGTCCTTTACACAAAAAACTGTTTCAGAACTCAACGAAAGATTAAAGAATATAAATATTAGCACGCAAGCAACCACCTTTCATAAATTAGGATTTGACACTATAAAAACCCATCTTTCAAATACACCTGCTGTTACGAATGAAAACACGTTGACTAATGTGATAAAATCCTATTTGCAAAAAGATATTCTGGAGAATACTACTGCCCTACAATCCTTTATTCAATATGTAACTTGTTATATGAATATTCCTGAAGAGTATGATAATTATGACTCCTTAGGTGAAAAAATTGACATGGAGAAGGGCATTGATTTCCAAACATTAAAATCAAAATGTGAACCGCTAAATATTGTCGCCAAAGCAAAACACGACACAATTCAGGGAGAAAGGGTTAAAAGTGTAGAAGAGCTCATGATAGCTAATTTCTTCTATCTTCATGGAATAAATTATGAATATGAGAAACCTTACCCACATGGTGACACCATGTATCGTCCAGATTTCTACCTTAAAGATTATGATATTTATCTAGAACATTTTGGTGTAAATGAACACAATCGTGCACAATGGCTTACACCTTTAAATGAGCAAAAGTACGTGGATGAAATGCATTTAAAAAGGGAAACGCACAAAACCTACAACACCAAGCTCATAGAAACATATTCTTACTATAATAGAGACAAAATCTTGCTACAGAAGCTACAAGAAATGTTGACAGCCGAGCAAGTGACATTAAGGCCTAGAGACGTAAAAGATATCTATGCTAAAGTGACGAGTAATGATCAGCATTTAGGAGACGAAATAATAAGATTAATTGAAAGTTTTATCAACCTGAGTAAATCTAGAAGGTTAAGCAGCAATGAATTAGTAAGTATATTTTTAAATAAAAAAAGCAAAAAGAATGATTTTATGTACGAACGTCAAGGCATGTTCTTACAATTTGTTCTCCCCATTCTTGAAAAATACAACAACACATTGAAGGAAAGGAATGAACTAGATTTCAATGATATGATAAACCTAGCTACAGATTTAATAATAGCAAATAAACCAAGATATAAGTACAAACATATTATTATAGATGAATATCAAGACATATCATTTTCTAGGTTTAATTTAATTAAAGAAATTAGGGATTTATGCAATGCGAGATTGATATGTGTGGGAGATGATTGGCAATCAATTTATAGATTTGCTGGTAGTGACATATCTCTGTTTAGTAATTTTGGCAAATATGTTGGAGAGTATCAGCAGTTATTAATAGAACAAACTTATAGAAATTCACAAAGTCTAATCGATATTACCTCAAAATACATACTTAAAAATCCAATACAACTTAAAAAGAAACCTAAATCTCAAAAAGAGAACTTAGCAAATCCTATAAAATTTGTAAATTATAATGAAGGAGATATTAAAAATGTATTAATTGATGAAATAAGCTCATTAGTTCATAAATACGGAAATAAATCCATATTAATTCTCGGAAGACATAGCTTTGACATCAATGAAATTATCACACTAACTTCAGCTAACACTATAAAATATTATGAAAGTTCAGGAAAATTAGAAATCAAAGGCTTCGAGCAAATGGACATAAAATATCTAACTGTTCACAAATCTAAAGGTACAGAAGCAGATAATGTCATTGTTTTAAAACTTCAAAATGACCTACTAGGTTTCCCTAACAAAATGACAGACGACCCCATCATATCTCTATTACTTAGTGATAATGAAGAATATAAGTTTGCAGAAGAACGTAGGTTATTCTATGTAGCACTAACACGGACTAAGAATGAAGTAATATTACTAACTCCTTCAGATACGTCTCTATTTGTCGAAGAACTACTCATGGATAACAATTATGTGATTACATCAAATGGCGAATCACTTAAAACTACGACATGTCCGTATTGTAAATCAGGAAAACTTATTATCAGAAAGAATACATCCAATGCATCACAATTTTTAGGTTGTTCACATTATCCTATGTGTAATCAAACATTTAAAGATTTAGAAATACTTAATAATAGCATTATGTGTTCTTCATGTCAAAGTGGATATATGATTAGAAAAAGTGGAAAGTACGGAAACTTCTTAGGCTGTAGTTGTTATCCCAGATGTAAGAATACCATAAAATTAAACTAATGTAATTATAACGCGTGAGGGATTGCCGTGAAAATCCTCTAATCCAGAAGAGATTGAAACAAAAAGCCCGTCCTTGAAAGGGCACGCCAAAGCTAAAACCTTACATATATTTTCCTGTTAGATGCAAACTAAAAAAATGATAAGTTGATAATCATTAGCTACAAGCAAACTAAAGATTATTAGCTATTTGATTTTCCTTTTAGAAGGACTAAGACATTTAAACACAAACATCCTAACAACCACTTAAACTAAAAAGTATTAACACTTTACTAATCAAGAAATTATAATAACATAATTAAACTACCCATACACATAACATCTACCCTAACAATACCTCACCAAATAAATCTCCATTTCGTATATTATACAACGCATCCTCAATAACTAATAGATGTAATTCTTCCATAGGAATACAAGCATTCGCAATCCATTTGGAATCTAAATCAAAGAATTTATCCATATCTACCTTCTCCGGTATCCATGTTGGATTATCATCTGTTAAGGGAGTATTAGAACGCAGAATGGTATACCCCTGCATTTTCAGCTTCATCAAAATGGGATGATTTAATTTTACAAAGATCATAATGAAGTGTTTTGTTAATAACAACACACATCGACCTTTGTTTACAGTTTAATGGTAATGATATCCTGTAGCTTTGTGGTATAGCAGGGAGATAACTTCTCTTGGCGCATAGTCCATTTCTTTTTACCTTGAGAAGCTAATCGAATGGTATGCTGTCCATACTGCTTATTCATACTATCCAAAGCCTTCATCAGTGCATCGTGTCTTTTATCACGAGCCTCAAATAAAGACATTTGCTCCACATCTGCTGGTAAGAAATCAGCAACAATGACGCCCGCCTTTTTATAGGCATAGCCCTCTTTAAATATACGACGCAATGCAATAGTAGCATACTTGGATAGTTCAATAGCCGAGTTCGTGGCAAAAGGTAGGTCAATAGTTATTGAATTTTGATACTGCTGCTGTTCCGCTCTAAACCTATTGGTCATCAGAAATACGGTAATGGACCGACAAAAAGAATTTTGCTTTCTTAACTTTTCAGCGCAGGAACTCGAAAATGTAGACACACGTTCTTGCACCTCTTCAAACTTGGTGTAATTCACATCAAAGCTACGCGTGCTCGCTATATTCTTTTTGTTCTCCAGCCCTTCTAAATCTAGAGTTGGAATGCCCGACAAATCCCTTTTTAACCGCAACCCTACTATAGACAAATGCTTTTGCACCCACTGATCATTAAGCCGAGTAAAGTCATAAGCTGAATCTACACCAAGCTGAAATAAACGCTTGGCATGCTGACGACCAATACCCCATACATCTTCAATATCTAACCACTTTAATGCTTTTTCAATTTGAACAGTTGTACGCATGACATGACATCCATTAGATTCATCAGGATATTTCTTTGCAATACGATTGGCCACTTTTGCCAGTGATTTAGTCGGTGCTATGCCGACACTCACGTGAATCCCTGTATTATCGATTACTTCCTGACGCATTTTAATCCCATATTCTTTCAGATCTACATAATCATATCCGTCAAGCTTCATAAAGCACTCATCAATACTGTATATTTCCTGATCGATACAGTAATTTGAAAGTGTCTGCATAACCCGATTACTCATGTCACCGTATAAAGCAAAGTTGGCCGAGAATACCTGGACATTATGCTTTTTGAATAATTCACTATAATGGAATGCTGGTGCGCCCATAGGAATACCACAAGCTTTCGCTTCATTACTCCGCGCTATCACGCAACCATCATTGTTGGAAAGAACAACAATAGGTAAACCAATGAGGTCAGGCCGAAAGACACGCTCACAGGAAGCATAGAAATTATTACAATCAATAAGCGCATACATAACTAGAATGCTTTAATCACATGTGTTACCACACCCCAAACAATAAACTCATTATCCTTTGTAACACAAATTGGTTTGTAATCCTCATTCTCCGGCATCAAGATAATTTCATCTTTTCGAATTAGAAGTCGTTTTGCTGTAAATTCACCATCAATAAAACATATAGCGATACATCCATCGGTAGGCTTAATGCTTTTGTCTATGACCATGATATCTCCATCATCAATACCTGCATTTTTCATGGATACACCACGCACACGCCCATAATAAGTAGATAGTGGATGTTTAATAATTTCTTTGTTGAGATCTATTTTAGTATCCTCAAAATCTAATGCAGGACTTGGAAAACCCGCACTAATTCCACTTTCTACATAAGGAAGAAATAAAGATTTAAGGATGTCTACAGTATATAACTCAATTTTCATTCTGCAATTTTACTAAAAATATTAGCAAAATGAATGTCAAAAATTTAAATTTATAATTTTGAATAAATTAACAGCAATATTCAATAACTAAAATAAGGTATTCTCTACAGGTTTATCCTTACCTAATGGTGGTAAACCATCCCAGTTGAATGGCTCATAACGGTGCTTATCATCAGGTCTATTGGGATAGCCTCTCAATGTATAAACTGGATGATATATTAAACTATCCTTTGGCATTTCAAAATGAAATATAGCACGCATATCGTCCTCACTTATGTTATGTGAAATCCAAAGTTTCTCCAAATCTTCAGGCAAGAATAATGGCATTCGATGTTTGTTTGGACCATCATTATGGATCTGAGCCATTACATCATTTGCAGCACGCGTAAGCATCCCAAAGCTTCCTAATTTTTCTACTACACCATCCTGATCAACAGTTTCATGCCATTGATACAAACCTGGTATATAAAAAATATCTCTTCCTTTTTCAGCGATGTAATAAGGCACTTTCTTTTTCCAACCGTTTATTTTTCGGTGCTCATACGTTCCCGAAACGGGAATTAAGCAACGCTGATTTCGAAGTCTATACCAATAAGATTTTTTATCATCTAGAATTCTTTCACTGCGCGCATTCACCATACTTCTGCGTCTATTATCTTGTAGTTTCGGATCCTGGATATATGTTGGCAAAACACCCCATTCCATATCAACCAAAGCTAATCCATCACTGTCCTTATCTTTCATGATAATCGGATATTCTGGAAATGTAATAGCTTGAACGTTTTCAAAATAATCATAATTATAATCCTTTTTCTTACGCTCATCTCTAATTTTTGGATAAGAAACCTTAACCAATTCTATGTCTGTATGCAATGAAATATCCCAACACATAATTCTAGTTTTTAATTAAATCATAAGCCTTCACTTCTTTGCGAAGTCCGGCACTTTCTATAACAGCCTTTACACGGCCATGTTCTAAGGTAAATAAGATATCGACTGGATCCTTTCGCTTGAATCTTGTATTAAACCTTAAATAATTAACAATATTTACTTTATAATACTTTAGCATACGCTTTTCCCAATCCAAATCTCGAATCTTATTTAGAAAAATCCGGTAGCCTGAATTTACTTCAAGAAGCTTCTCTATTTTTTCAAAGTCCTCCGGAAGATGTAATGCCTTTCCTTCTTTCACGTCTAATTCTACAGCATGTTGATTTGCGCGTTCTTTATTTTCATAAGCTGACAATAGAAAGCCTTTACCATGGTTTACACCTGGCCAATCAAATTTTTGCAGTACATAGTCTTTGTATCCTCGTGTTATTAAATCATTGAATAATTTATGTGTCAATTGCTCAAAAGGTACGTATAACATACTAACTAAGATATGTAATTTTCTCTATATAAAAACCATCCCCCATTTTGAAAGCAACTATTTCTATAATACACACTTGCGACTAAAATTAACCAATGCAGTTACTAGGTTTATCTTAACTAAATCTGCGTGAGGGATTGCCCTGTAAATCCTCATTTCAATAAGAGCTTGCAACATATACCCTACCCCAATAAGAACAGGAAAAAAACTCTACCATCCATATTTTTTCGGTAAAGTCAAGGTTATTTTATCTAATTTCTCAAACAGTTCATCCTCAAGCTCAACAAGAGGATCATACCAATCCACTTTTCTTCTAGCCCAAATTAGATACTGTTTCATCTGATCATCAAAAGTTTCGTTCTTTATAGCATTTTCTTCCATAGCTGTTAAATATGCTCTCATTAAAGTAGCTTTTTGCCATAATTCAGCATTGGTTTTAATTGCTAAAAAATTGTTTATTTCAGTGGTTTGTTGTTTTTCTATCTCTAGTTGCCGTTGACGTTCTTTTTCTTGCGCTATTCTACGTTGTTCAATTTCTCTTTTTAACTCCTGTATTTTAAGCACTACAGTTGGAATATACTCCAGAATATCTTCTATTTTATCTTCTAATATGGTATAAGCTGTATCTTTCCACTCCTTTGAACTCCAAGAATTCTCTCCCAATTTAAAATAGAGGTTACCTGATGGAATGTAGTCATAAGATTCCCAAGAGTATTTTGGATTTTGCTTTTCAATACGATTTTGCCTTTCTCGCAGCGATATTTCCAATCTTTCGCCACTATATATTATCGTAGAATGTTGCTGTTTTACTTCGACCTTCCCTCCTATACGTCTAACTCCTAAGATTAGCATATTGAAAAACGACAGCGCTCTATCTATCATCTTTGGACTAACATTGATATTCAATACGTCATAAGCAATACTGATGAGCTTATTATCCGTATTCCCCTTACTTTGATTCTGAAAAGCCTTCTTTGCATCAATGACCAATTCATCTAACTTTCCAACCTTTCGAATAGGTAGGTTTACATTAGCATTAGTAATATCTTTAAATTTTACCCTTTTCTTTACTTCTTTTGGTTCATAACTGACTTTTTCTGCATCTTCTCGTATTAGAATGGGGAGTGATGGTATTTCAATAGTATGTCCAGATCTTACTCTTGACCAATAACCATTTTCAGGGGACGGAATATCATATTTTTTGAGTAAATCCTTAACATCTTGATATGTTCCACCATAAGTATCAATAATATATTTAAGCGGCTTTTCCCAAATAAGACTATACAGTTCTTTTCTTGTTAGATCCATTTTTTTCATATGGGATTGTATTAAAATGAGTGATCAAATTATGATTTTAGTTAAATATAGCCCATATCTTTAACTTTAATCCAACCAAATTATTATCGTATGCAGAAAGAGAATTGACTATTATCACCAATTAAATAGCATAATGCATCATAAACAAATTCAAAACTTTTATACCAACAAAATCATTTGCAGTTTTATTTTGTGCACAATTAATTCATTTTACACTAAAGGCCCAGCACAAGTCTGGACCAAACTAAACAAAAATTAAACAATAATCTTATTCTTTAAATAAGCTAACAGCTATAAAATACATGGTTATTAATACTCTCATTTTTATAAAGGCTAAGTACATACTTCACTATATTATAGCTACCTGCTATAAAAGGAACTTTTTGATGCGTCTTTACAACAGGAACACTCAGTATAGGGCGCATACCATCAATCGCTAATCCCCCTGCCTGCTCTATTATATAAGCCATTGGATTACATTCATAAAGCAATCTAAGTTTTCCTTTAGGGTGCTTGCGTGTTGAGGGGTATAGAAATATTCCACCTTGCATAAGGGTACGGTGCATATCAGCAACCATAGAACCTACATACCTAGACTTATAGGGAAAATTATTCTCAGAGTCAGATTGCTTACAAAATGCTAGAAAATCACGAATCTGGTATGGAAAATCTTCACAGTTCCCCTCATTTATTGCATACGTATTACCCGATTTGCTAAGTCTTATATTGGGGTGTGTAAGCATATATTCTCCTGAGATACTATCCAAAGTGAAGCCATACACACAAGTACCATAAGCTATTACCAGCATGGTGGAAGTACCATAAATAACGTACCCAGCTAACTTCTGCTCACGTCCAGACTTTATACAAGGATAACCATCATATAATTTGCGTTCCTGGCTATAAATTGAAAATACAGAACCAACAGACACATTAACATCAATATTAGAGGAGCCATCTAAAGGATCCATACATACGGTGTATATGGTCCCTTGATGATTTATATTATTGAGCTCTAATGTATCTTCACATTCTTCAGAAATTAAATAATGACATTGATTTCCCTTTTGGAGAAAAGACAAAAACACATTATGCGCTTCTATATCAAGCCTGTGTTGCTTCTCTCCGTGCGTATTTAAGGTTTCAACGCTATTAGACAGTGTATCAAAAATATTTCTATTTATCAATCCACTAATGACTTTCGATGCAGAAACAATATCCATTAACATAGATGATAAATTTGGGGTAATTACCGCATCTTGAACATCCTTGTTCAAGTGCTGGCTAATTGTATCACATATCATACTATACAGTAACTAGTTAGAATACGTCATTAAACCTAGCTGTTTACCTTTTAAATCATGAACAGGCTTAGGATCCATATGCTGCTTTGCTAAATACCCAGCAAATCCAAGCACCTGCATAGTGTAACCATATTCATTATCATACCATACATAGAGTGTTAATGTTCGGCCATCTGATGATAAAGAAGTTGAAGAAGCATCAATTATACCTGTTGCAGGATTACCTAAAATATCGGATGAAACGAGATCTTCATCAAAACACAAGCCTATCTGTTTATGTTTAGCTGGCTTTAATGAAAACCCCATAAACAACTGATGAACATCTGGTATTGCTATATTCTTATTAAGTTCGACTACAAGTATAGCCAAAGAACCATTGGGTATAGGCACACGGATAGCATTCGCTGTTATCTTATCTTTAAGCTGCGGAATAATCTTTGCTATAGCCGACCCAGCACCTGTTTCAGTTATCACCATATTTAAAGCAGCTGCACGTCCCCTTCTCGCTTTTGCATGCATGTTATCTACCAAGTTTTGATCATTTGTATACGCATGAATCGTTTCAATGTGCACTTTAAGAATACCATATTGCTTTTCCAAAACCTCTAACACCGGTGCTATTGCATTTGTGGTGCAGGAAGCTGTCGAATATAATTGTTGATCAGTCATCTTACTTTGCTTGTGATTAACACCATAAACTACATTAGGTATATCTTTTGCTGGAGCTGTAACAATTACTTTGGCGATACTTCCGCAAGTAAGATGCTTTGCTAAATTTTTCTTATCTCTACATATACCTGTGTTATCAATTAATAAGGCATTTTCAATACCATAATCTTTATAATTTATTTCATTAGGATGCTGTGCAGCTATAAATCGCACCTGCAAGCCATTAATAATTAAACTATGAGACTGTTCATCTATGTCAATTCTACCTCTAAATGCACCATGTATAGAGTCTTTAGCAAGTAAGGATGCTCTTTTTTGCAGCGTATTTAAATTTATGGGATCACGCGTCACTACAGCACATAATTTAAGCTGTACTTTTAAAGCTGGATCAGTACATAATTCACGCGCTAAAATCCTACCAATACGTCCAAATCCATATAAAACAACATCCTTTACTTCAGAGTATGCTGCAAGTGTATAGACCATAATTTAGCGATTAAAGACTCTTTGTTAATTAGCTGACTTTCATCAAAACTATCCTTTAATAGTCCAATATCAATTACAGCAGGTAATTCCGGTAGGCACATTAAATCTTTTATTATCTCCAATATGTTATGCAGCTTATATGGAGTAAGTTCAGCTACGGATTGCCGGTGAAAATTTAGCAGATATTCTACTTTCTCATCTACTAAGCTATATCCATGATACAAACAAAGTACCTTACGGTCTTTCCATAGGCTATTTGCTAAAAGTGTGATGGTTAGGCATTCCTCTTGTTGTTTCTCGAATTGAGTCAAGCAATCTGTTAACATGTTGTTCATCTATAATTGGTAAATTTATTCCTCAAAATTAGGTTGAAAAATTATTAGAAAGAACCATGCATTATAATTTTAATAATACTTAACACTATTAAATATTTATATTATAATTTTAACACGCCAAAACAATGTGTTATTACGAAATAAACAAAAGATTGCGTAAGAAAATGTTTATTGGCTAATAGATGAAATATAGTAATTAGAGTCTTAATTTGATTTGTAAAAATGGAGTAACCTATCAGAAGAATATTTTTAATTTTCAAGCATAGATTATAATACGAAACTTAATAAATAAATGGAAATAATTATATTACAAGCATTTATGCTGGATATGTGAATCAAAATGTTCGAACTTTATTTAAACAATATTAATGTTTTTTAAATCTCAGCTGTTTTACTTTTGTAAATAAATTTCTGATAAATAATCCAGTTGATCTTTGGTTAGTCTCTGACCTGCTTTGAGCCACGATTCTAATTCAGTCTCATAAAAATATAGTCTGTTTCCCCTTTTGAAATGCGGGATTTCTAAATTTTTAGATTTACGGTAGATACTGGGTATTGAAAGCAATAATATTTGAGCCGCTTTAGATACACCTATAGGTCTTTCTTTAATCTCAGTTATTTGAGGATTTCTTGAACCTACTGCCCTTTTTACAATTTGTTCAATTAAATCAATAAATTCTTGCTTGTTAATATTAGTAATCAATACTTGTTCCATATTATATTATTAAGTACAAATAATCAATGAGACAAAATTACTTTTAATCAAATTCCTTAATGCCAAAAAGGAACTAAAAAATTAATTTATTCAAAAATCGATTATCATAATCTCCATTAAGATACTTTTTCAATGTTTCTACTGTACCAATACTCTTACCGTTATCTAGTCTTATAAACTTTCGATGCATCCATTTTGCTAAAGATTTCTTTTCAACGTTTAAATAACCAGCCCCAATTAAAAATTTAAAAAACTCGCAAAACTTTCTGGATTCTTTAACATCAATATTATAAATAACATTATTTACTCTCCCTTTAAAGAACTCTTGCTCAAATTCTAGTCTTTGCCCCAAATCAGGAATTAAAACATCTAAATATCGCTTTATGATCACTAAATCTTGAGATATAACGTTATTCATATTAAACTGGACTTTACCAAATTCTTCAGGAGTTGAGCGCACAAAACTTCTGTGATGCCTAATATTTAATTCTGTCTCATAAAGATCATTTTTAATTGTATACAGAGGCAAAATATTATTATTTATAAAATCTAAATATCCTCGTACTATTACATGATCATTCCCCGTTATAAGATGTTTAATTATTGCAAATTCAGAAACAGACTGCTTCAAGGAAATTAACTTTTCATGAACATCTAGCCAGTCATCTTTTCCAAGTAACATGCGTACAACTTCTAATTGACCTTGTAAAAAATCGTTTATGACATTTGATCCTTTTAATATAAACTTCAGATGATCTACATATTTATATACTATCTCATATTGTACATTAGGTTCATATTCGTTGTAAAAATTTTTAAAATCATTCCAAAGATCCATGGATATATTTATAAAATTTCTCCCAGTATCGCAATAAAACTTAGTTAAGCTCATATAATTATACTGTTAGCTATTTTTACACGCTGACCAATTTTCATATGGCTATAAATCTCGGTTGTTTTAAGATTTTTATGATGCAACATTTCTTTTCCTGCATAAATACCATACTTTTCGATTACTATTACTGCATAAGTATGTCTGAAATTATGCCAAGTTATTTTTTTCTTTATTCCAGCAAGATGTAACCATCTTTCCAATAATTTATTGTTATTAGCAGAATACTTTAAACCCCTAAACACCTGCTCATTACTTTTTCCTATTTTACCCATAAGTTCAAATGCTTGCTCGGAAATAGGATGATAAATATACTCTCCCATTTTTGCGCTTTTCAATCTTAAACTATGTTTATTTATTGAATCGTAAGAGTAAGAACTCCATGCTAAAGGAAAAACATCACTCACCCTTAAACCCGTTACAATACAAAATAGTGCTGCTCTTTTTATAGTATCAACTTCACAGGGAGTTTCCATTAAACTTTTAATCTCATCCTCTTCTAAAAACTCACGAAATGGCTTTTCTGACTTAGGAGATTGAATCCTTGATGTAAATGTTTTAGAAATTAGTCCTTGCAAATAAGCCTCTTTAATAGCGGCTTTGAATTTATTGTAATACATATGCTTAGAATTAGCACTTAATTTGTTCATTTCGCTTTTAAGTGTAGTTGTTCTTTCTAAATACATTTTGAAATCTCTACACAATTTTTCTGTTATATCTTTAAACTTACAGTGGTTATTGGTGAATCTACTAAAATATGTATATGAACTTTTCCATGTATTATAATTACCATCTGAAGTAGCGCGTTTTTTAGATTCATTTTTAAAGAAATCTAAAAAGCTTTCTTCTTGTGAAAAAAAAGAGCCCTCTTCAAATGCACCAGTAAGTAAACTATTAGTTCTTTCTATTCTAATTTTATCTGCTGCAGCTTTTATTATTTCATTTTTTTGCCTTTCTAATGGATCTTTAGTTTTCTTATTATAATAAAGTTTTAAATACTCTCTACGGGTAGATTTACCACTTTTTGGGTTGACAATTGGGGGATAATAGTCTAAATACAGACTTACACGACCATCTTTCAATTGACTTTCTCTTAATTTAACGTTTATCATGGTTATAATTTTATAAATTCATAAATATCTGCTCTAGCTATAATTACACGCCTACCAATCATTATGGTTTTTATTCTTCCTTGCTTAATTAGTCTCCATAATGTACTACGGCTAATTCCTAAAAGTTGGCATGTTTCAACTACATTGAGAACTGGTCTATTTGATCCTAAATCATTTGTTTTAGGAGTTTTTAATTTCTCATGTGTTTCTTCAAGAGATTTTAATAGTTTTTTATCACGAATTTCCTTCTTATAAAATCTACTATTACAAGTTTTACTACAAAATCTAGTTACTGTTGTCCTTGCTAAAAAAGCATTTCCGCAAAAATCGCAGATACGACTAATTTTGATATTACTTGACATGTTTATTTAAATTTATAATGTTTCATGAAATCACCTCGCGATGTTTCCTCGTGTTTCCTGATGTTTCCTGATGTTTCCTGATGTTTCATAATTCCACCACACTATTTAAATTTGTACGGATTTTGTATTTTTCAATTTCGACGTACAAAATCCGTACAAATCCATAACAAAGAACACAAACCAAATATAAGTAAAAATAAACAAAAAACCCCTTAAAACATTAGTTTTAAGGGGTTTATATATTGTTAGTAATTATCCGTTATTACCGTTAATTACGATTTATTTGCCGATACAAAATTTCGAGAATATATTATCCAATAAGTCGTCTGTGGTAACTGTCCCAGTGATTTCTCCGAGGTGGTGCAACGCTTGGCGGATATCCATGGCCAGAAAATCCGAGGTTACAGGATTATCAATACCATATAATACCTTTTCCAAAGCAGTTTGGGTATGTTGTAACGCTTCGACGTGGCGAATGTTCGTCACCATCACATCATCCGTATTGATATTAGAAAGATTCACTTGATTTAGCAATTCATCCTTTAACTCCTCTATACCAAGTTGCTCTTTAGCAGAGATATATAATGGATTTAACACCTGATATTCTGCACGTTGTGATTCCGTAATTAAATCTGATTTATTGATAATAGTTACAAAAGGAATATTCAAATCTTTGACTTCCTGGATCTGTTCCTGAACAGCCTCAATTTTATCTTGTGTAGGATCAAAAAGGTAAATAATCAAACGTGCTTGCTTCATTTTTTCGCGTGTGCGCTCCACTCCTTTTGCCTCAATCACGTCTTCTGTATGACGTATACCTGCTGTGTCGATGAAACGGAAAGTAATCCCTTTGATATTGATTTCATCCTCAATCGTATCACGTGTCGTACCGGCAATATCTGATACAATAGCACGTTCTTCGTTCAACAATGCATTTAATAGTGTTGATTTCCCAACATTCGGTTTACCCGCTATGACTACAGGAACACCATTCTTCAGTACATTTCCTTGTTCGAAAGAAGCTATTAACTTATTGATTACCGAATATATCTTCTGAATCAGCGCTTTCAGTTGATCACGGTTTGCAAATTCTACATCTTCTTCGGAGAAATCTAATTCTAACTCAATCAACGATGCAAAGTGCACTAAATCTTCCCGAAGCTTTTTCAACTGATTGGAAAAGCCTCCACGCATTTGTTGCATTGCAATTTGGTGAGATGCTGCCGAATTAGAAGCGATCAAATCCGCTACAGCTTCCGCCTGTGATAAATCCAGTCCACCATTCAAGAAAGCACGTAAAGTAAATTCTCCTGGACGTGCTGCTCGTGCCCCTTTGCGAATCAATAAATTGATTACACGCTCGATGATATATTTCGAATTGTGCGTAGATATCTCAACTGAATTTTCTTTTGTATAAGAATTAGGACCTACAAAAAGTGACACTAACACCTCATCTATAATCTCCTCGCCTTCGCGGATTGTACCAAAATGAATGGTATGCGAAGCCTGCTTTTTGAGATCTTTACCTTTGAAAACGGAATTGACTAAACTAATAGCATCTGTTCCCGAAACACGAATCACGGCAATGGCACCTTGCGAACCTGGAGAAGTAGCTAATGCTACGATAGTATCTTGCGTATTGGAAGTACTTACTGACATAGCCACAAAGGTACTAACATAGTTTAAGAAAATGAATTATCGTTTTCCAATACAAACATTAAACCTAACAAGGTCTTTACAATCTAATACAGTTGATTTAACTATTTTTGTAATTCAGTATAATTCAGTTGTATATGCATTTTCTTAGAAAAGTAATTTTATTCCTTGCTTTATTACCTGTAGCTGCGCTCGCAGATACGTATCCAGAAGTAGTATTTGATAATAGTATTGTAAAAGGCTCGTATGCTAAAAGCCAGGTATCTTATTCGGGACAAAGTTGGGTTGAAAATGTAAATAAACATCTCTTAGTATCTGATACTCTATTCTTTACACCAGGAAATGCTTTATCTTTGAAATACATTTCCTCCAATGAAGGAAATTGGGAAACGAGTATCAATTACAACCGTCAGAAATTTAATTATACCGTTGACGAATCAGATTTTTTGAGTATAAGAATTTATGTAAACTCTCCCAATACGACTGTCAAAGATTTGCCTCGTGTCATTATCAGACAACAACATGCTTCTTCGGACACACTCAGTTTGGAACCTTATGTGGTAAAATTAGAACACAAAAAATGGTTGCATATAAAAGTTCCGGTGAAGAAATTCAATATACGAAATAAACAAGCTATCGTCTTGGGTGTCGGATTTACGCAAAATGCAAGTTCTGCAAACACTCATCATTTATTACTGGATCAATTGGAGTTTTTACCTCTTAAATATTCGGAGATTCCATTACGTTCAGCAGCAATTCTGAGTGAGGCAACAGCCTACGATCGCGCGGTTCACTTAAAATGGCAACTTCCACTTTCGCCAAGTATTCGTTATATCAAAATTTATAGAGCTACGGATGGTAAGAATTTCAAAGCTATTGGTATTCGTCCAGTTCCTATGCAATCTTGTTTAGATATGGTTCCCGTAATAGGACAAAAATATCAATACCAAATCTCATGGGTAGATTATAATTACCAGGAATCACCTTTATCGACAGCTAAGGAAGTGGAAACTTCAGCATTGGGCAACGATGAGATTTTGAAATTAGTACAACTGGCCAATGTCAATTATTTTGTAGAAAATTTTGACATCAATAGCGGTATGTACATGCCTTTCCGCAGTAAGAATAAAGTTATTGTTTCTACCGAAGAAACCGCAGGTGCTATCTTATCGTTGATAGTTGGAGTAAAAAATGAGTTTTTGACTCGACAGAATGCATTGAACAGAATATCAAAAATAACATTCTTTTTGATGCGTTCACAAAATAAAAATGGCTTCTTCCCTTCTTTCTATGATGCGCGTAAAGGTGTGCCTGAATATAGAAATGAATTGGCTATTTACGACGTAAAAGCTACAGGTGCTATCATGGAAGCCTTGCTTATTGCAAGAGAATTTTTTAATGAAGACGATGATTCAGAAAAAGATTTACGCACACGTATTTCGCAACTTTATCAGCAGATAAAATGGAATGAGATTACCGAAAGCAATAATCTCTTAAAATCTAAATTGGCTTTATTAGATAATGATGGTGTCAAAAACAAAGCGCTCAGCGGCACTCATCAGGCTATCAATACGTATCTACTCGCTGTAGGTAATAATAAATATGCACTACCTGTAGAAACGTACACGGATGCAGTGTATCACAAATTTGAAAATATTACGGTAGATACCACCCAATCGATCAATCCTTATTATTTTGATGAAGAGATTGAACAGGAAGATTTCCAAACTCTAAGAAAAGAGCACATTGTCGACACAACAATCAAAGTACCTGTTTTCTCTCCTAAACAAGAATATGGTGTTAATTTAGCTTTTGGCAAACTGGGTAACAGCCTGCTGGAATTGTATAAGCCTTTCATGACAGTAAGACCATCTTCGATTAATGATTCGCTTACAAATTGGAATGAGGTATTGACTAATTATACGCTATATATAAAACGTCGTGATAACGAATTGGGTCTAGGCGCAACCAACAGCGACATCTGGGGATATTACAAAAATTTTGACAACAGTGGTAATTCACGAATAAACCCAGCGATTGGTGCTTCTTCGATCTTTGTAGACAAGAATTTAGGCATGCAGTCTATTATTAATTTATATAAGCAATACGGCGATTTGTTGTTCTCAGAATTTGGGTTTAGATCGTGGTTAGACCTTCGCAATGATGATGTTTCGGATGAATATATTTCTTCGAATCAAGCGGCTATTGCTGTGATGATCGAAAATGCAAAGACTGGATTTATTTGGGATTTATATGAAAAAATTCCAGAACTAAAACCTGCTCGTGAAAGCTTATTCGGAAATAAAAAGCAATAATTTTATAAAATTAAATTATATCTTAGTATCGAACATAATATGTTAGATTTAATATGAAAAAATTACTCCTACTGCCCGTTTTAGCCGGTATAATTTCTTTCCAAGCCTGTAAGCAACAGCAATTAACTATTCTACCTGGAGCCGTGGTAAGCAAAGACGGTACAGATGATGGATTAAAAAATGTAAAATCAGAATTTGACGATGCAACGCGTACAGATGAAGGGATTAAATTTTCTTTATCTTCGGATGTATTGTTCCCTACCAATTCCTCTTATCTGACTGATAAAGCTAAAACAGAGTTAACGAAACTGATCAAAATATTAAATCAACAACGCGATAAAAAAATCCGTGTAGATGGTCATACCGACGCTACAGGTGAAAAAGATTACAATATTTGGTTATCAGAAAAAAGAGCTGCTTCAGTGAAGAAATTCTTAGAAGATGGTGGTGTAGCAGGTGCGCGTATTTCGACTAAAGGTCATGGTCCAAGCAAACCTATTGCAGACAATAAAACTGCAGATGGTCGTCAGAAAAATAGACGTGTTGAGATTATTATATTGAACTAAATCTCTTCTTAATGAGATATAAAAAAAAATCGGCTTAACAATTTGTTAAGCCGATTTTTTTATTCCTGCATGTAAGTATTACAATGCATTTAATTTATCTTGAATTGCTTTCGCTTTATCTTCTAATTGTAAAAAGTCGTAAACACTTTTCAAACCTCTCAAAGCACTTTCGTTATTTGGCTCGATTTCTACCACTTTAGCAAAATAAGCTTCAGCAGGTTTCACCTTTTCCTTTAGAGCAGTTACTTTTGAATTGTATTGATTGTTACTCAATGTTTTATCTGCATTAATTACAGAAAGTTCATCTTTGATAATATTAACTAAAGATACACCTGCATTGATGTTAGCATCTACGTAGTTTGGATCAATTTCAAGCGCTTTTTTATAGGCTTCTAATGCTGTTTCATTATTACCCAAAGAAGATTCTGCAATACCTAAATAGAAATACAATGTTTTGTTAGTTGGCTCTTTTTCTATTTGAGATTTTAACTCACTCATTATACCCGTAGTATTACCTAAAGCAATATTGTAGTTGATATTTTGATTTGCAATCTCATTATCTTCAGGATACATTTTAGCAGCTTCTCTAGCATATTTCAACGCATTTGTAGTATCGCTTAAAGACAAATATAAGTTAGGAATGTCTTTAACGATTTTTTTGTGCTCTGAATAATCTTTTCTATCTACTAAAGCTAAGTATTTCTCCAAGCCTTTTTGATAGTCTTGACTTTGCACCGCTGCGATACCTGCATAGTAAGTCAATGTCGTATCACCTGGCATGTAGGTTAATGCATCAGAGAAAGCATTGTATGCGCCAGGATAATCTTGTTTGTCCCAGGCAGCTACACCTTTGTTAAAATTGTAAGCATATAAGTTGTGCTCACTATTTTTGATGTTTTCTTCGTTTTTCTTATCCGTATCTAAAGATCTTGCTTTTGCAATAGCCTCTTTTGCTTTATTGATATCCTCTTCGCTGTTGTTGTCAGCGCCAAGGTTACCGTACACTAATGAATAAATTGTCCATGCTTCTGCAGACTCTTTAGTCTTTTCATGTACTACAGCTGCATCAATAGCTTCTTTTGCTGTCGTGATATATGTTGTTCCTAATTGAGGTGTGCCTGCTTGTTTAACTTCAAAATACTTTTGAAAATTAGTTTGCGCCTTTTTGATATTTCCAGTTTGGGCAAATAATGAACCTGCCGAAACGAATATGGCTGTAAAAATAATTCCTTTTTTAATGTTCATATGTTTAGTATTTAATTATTCGATAATTGATTCAAGAGTGTTTTCACTCTATCTAATTGTTCTTGGTCATCGGATGTTTCGTAAAACAAAGCTAATCCTTTTAAGGCATTTTCAGCATAAGGCTTAATACCATTCGCTTTCAACAAATAATCTTGAGCAGAATATTGGGCCTCCAAATTATTTTTATCTTTCAGAAACTCATTCAAATGAATCAAACCTAATGCTAAGTTAGCATCGTAATTGTTATCATCCAAATCTAAAACTTTTCTATAATATTTTTTAGCCTCCGCAATATTTCCAACATTTTCGTTGGAGAATCCTGCTAAATAATACAATTCAATATTATCTGGCTCATAATTAATAGCTTCCGCAATGATTGGTGTAATTGCTTGATAGCTTTTGTTTTCCGCAAATGCTTCTACTAAAAGAAAAAGAATAGTTTTGTCTTCAGGATAAAGTTCTCTTGCTTTTTGTAAGGTGCTCAAATAAGATTGGTTGTCCTTATTTGTCTTATAAAGTTTAGCAAGCGAGATGTACGTCAAGGCATTTACTTCCGTACCTACTATTAATTTTTTGTAATAATTGATAGCTTCCTCTGTTTTGCCAGCTTGAGCTGATAGGTATGCCAGATTACGTAACACATCTTCGGATTGGGATCCCAGACGTTCAACTTCCAAAAAACTGTTGTATGCTTTTTCGTATTCGTTTTTCTCAATCTCCTTATTTGCTTTATAAATATAAGCTGCAATAAGATTTTGATTCACATAATTGAGCTCATTTTCGTAATGAGAACGATCTTTTTGTCGAATACGATTTACGGCATCAATTGATGCATCGATATGGTCTTTGTCGCCTTTTAATTTACGTGTCGAATCCGCATAAGCCAATGAGCTATACACCATCGCACGAAGAATATTATTCTTTGTCGATGAAGAATCACGTTTTGTTTTGTAGGCAGCATCAATGAATTTTTTAGCATTTTCCAAATCCTTGAACTCACCTTTGATAGTATACTTAGCAAAACTGTTGGAGCTCTCCTTGTAATTGGATTGAGCTACAACAGTTGTACTTAAGCATGCAAATAATATTGAAGCTGTAAGTGCTTTCATATTTTTTTATTCCTCTGAAACCGAATTATTATCTTGATCTGCAGCTGAATCTTCTGTGCCTTCTACGCTTTCCTCTCCTTCTATTTCTAATTCTTCCTCTTCTTCGCGGGCAACTTTCGTGATAGATGCAATTTCATCGTTTTCTTTCAATGTAATCAAACGAACACCTTGTGTTGCACGTCCCATTACACGTAATGTATCCACACCTATACGAATCACAATACCAGATTTGTTGATAATCATTAAGTCATCATTATCCGTCACATCTTTAATTGCAACCAATTCACCTGTTTTCTCTGTTACGTTAATGGTTTTGACTCCTTTACCTCCACGGTTGGTGATACGGTAATCATCAAGATCCGTACGTTTACCATAGCCCTTTTCGGAAACCACCAAAACAGATACTTCAGAACTATTAACACTAATCATGCCAACTACTTCATCTTTTTCGTGTGCTAAAGTCACACCACGAACACCTGTAGCCGTTCTACCCATTGGACGTACCGTAGATTCATTAAAACGAATAGCTCTACCAGAACGTAATGCCATTACAATTTCACTATTTCCGCTAGTCAAACAAGCTTCGATCAACTGATCTCCTTCGTTGATATTGATAGCATTGATACCATTAGCACGAGGACGAGAATAAGCTTCTAGTGAAGTTTTCTTAATAGTACCTTGCTTAGTACACATGATGATGAAGTTGTTTTCCAAGTATTCTTGGTCTTTCAAGTTTTTCACCAATATGTACGCTTTTATTTTCTCCTCTTTGGGTACGTTAATGATGTTTTGCAATGCACGACCGCGAGAAGTACGGCTTCCCTCAGGAATCTCGAATGCACGCAACCAGAAACAACGTCCTGATTCCGTGAACAACAACATATAGTTGTGAGCCGTAGCTGTAATAATATGTTCTGTAAAGTCTTCGTCACGTGTATTCGATCCGATAGAACCTTTACCACCACGACCCTGACGTTTGTACTCAGAAAGTGGCGTACGTTTTACGTAGCTATTATGCGAAATGGTAATTACGACTTCTTCATCATCGATGAAGTCTTCCATTGTCATATCTTCAGCTGAATGTACAATAACTGAACGACGCTCATCACCAAATTTCTCTTTTACTTCGATTAATTCGTCTTTGATAATTTGATAACGCAAACCTTCGTCCGCTAATACTTGTTTCAAGTAATCGATAGTCTTCATCAATTCAGCATATTCTTCTTTGATTTTCTCGCGTTCTAGTCCTGTCAAACGACGTAACGTCATATCAAGGATGGCGCGAGCCTGAATATCTGATAAACCGAATTTCTCCATCAAGCCCACACGAGCTTCTTCTGGTGTTTCGGAATTACGAATCAACTTAATTACTTCATCCAAATGATCCAAAGCGATCAAATATCCTTCTAAGATATGTGCACGCTTTTCAGCTTCTGCTAATTCAAATTTCGTACGACGTACAACTACATCATGTCTGTGTTCTACGAAAGCTTGAATCATATCTTTCAAGTTCATTAACATTGGACGTCCTTTTACTAAGGCAATGTTATTCACAGAGAAAGAGGATTGCAATGAAGTATGTTTGAATAGATTATTCAGTACCACGTTAGCATTTGCATCACGTTTTACTTCGTATACAATACGAACATCTTTAGCCGATTCATCACGTATTTCTGAGATACCTTCTAATTTTTTCTCATTGATCAACTCTGCAGTACGTTTAATCATATCTGCTTTATTAATCAAATAAGGTATTTCTGTTACGACAATAATTTCGCGACCTGATTTCGTAGTTTCGATCTCTGCTTTGGCACGCATTACAATACGACCTCTACCAGTCTCGAAAGCTTCGCGTACACCATAGTGACCATAAATTACACCTCCTGTTGGGAAATCTGGCGCTTTAATGTGTTTCATTAACTCAGAAATCTCAATATCTCTATTATCTATATAAGCAATAGTTCCATCGATTACTTCTGTCAAATTGTGCGGAGCCATGTTAGTCGCCATACCTACAGCGATACCCGAAGCACCATTCACCAATAAGTTAGGAATACGTGTTGGTAATACAGTAGGCTCTTGTTCGGAGTCATCAAAGTTTAGTTGGAAATCAACCGTATCTTTTTTCAGATCGGCTAACATCTCTTCCGCAACCTTGCGAAGACGTGCTTCTGTATAGCGCATAGCTGCTGGTGGATCACCATCCAAGGAACCATAGTTACCTTGACCATCTACCATTGGGTAGCGCATAGACCAGTGTTGCGCCATACGTACCATGGTATCATAGACCGAAGAGTCACCATGTGGGTGGTACTTACCTAATACTTCCCCTACGATACGGGCAGACTTTTTATATGGTTTTCCAGAAGTTACTCCTAGTCCATCCATACCATATAATACACGTCTGTGTACAGGTTTAAGACCATCTCTTGCATCAGGCAAAGCACGAGACACAATAACCGACATCGAGTAATCGATGTAGGCAGATTTCATTTGGTCTTCGATATTGATTTTTACGATCCTGTCGTTAGCAGGAACTAAATTATTGTCATTTTCTGTTTCTTCAGCCATATTTTAAATAGGAATCTGTAAAACTAATTTTTTGATACGAATTACTATAATACGATACCTCGCGAAGTTACAATTTTTTATCGACAATAAGGACTTTTGAGGTAATAAAACTTCCTTTGATTTAGCCTGAAATTTAGATATTCTTCGCAGTTCTAATTTCGTGTTTTATAACTCCTTAGGGGACAGTTAGTCCACTAATCAATTTGTCATTTTGATGTTTTAATTTTACAAAAAACTATTAATTGATGAATTTTTCACAAAGAATACCATTTTATTTTGACAATTAATTAAAAAAGCTGTTATATTTGCCGATAAAAATTAAAACAAACACAAATAGTAATGAAACATAATTTTGGAGCAGGACCATGTATCTTACCTCAAGAGGTATTTCAAGAGGCTGCAAAGGCAGTTCTTGACTTCAATAATACAGGTTTATCGATATTAGAGATCTCTCACCGCTCTAAAGAGTTTGAAGAGGTTGTAGCAGAGACTGAAAGCTTAGTTCGCGAATTATTAAATGTTCCAGAAGACTATTCGGTTCTATTTTTGCAAGGTGGTGCAAGCCAACAATTTGCGATGGTACCGATGAACTTATTGCCTGAAGGTGGTAAAGCTGCATACTTGGATACAGGTGTGTGGGCTAGTAAAGCCGCTAAAGAAGCAAAGAACTTTGGACAAATTGAGATTGTTGCCTCTTCAAAAGATAGCAACTATACCTATGTTCCAAAAAATTTCGAAATTCCTTCGGATGCTACTTATTTCCATTTTACGTCAAATAATACAATCTACGGAACGGAAGTTTTTGAAAAACCAGAAACATCTATTCCTACAGTAGTTGATATGTCTTCGGATATTTTGAGTAGAGAAATCAATGTAGCTGAATATGATTTAATCTATGCAGGTGCGCAAAAAAATATGGGACCTGCGGGTGTTACTTTAGTAATCGTTAAAAACGATCTATTAGGTAAATCAGGCCGTACTATCCCTACTATATTCAACTACCAAGAACACGCTAAAGCTGGCTCAATGTACAACACGCCTCCTGTTTATTCCATCTATGTTTCTATGTTGAATTTACGTTGGTTGAAAGCTAAAGGTGGTATCAAAGTTATCGAGCAAGAAAACATTATTAAAGCACGTACTTTGTACGATGAAATAGAAAGAAATCCATTCTTCACAGGTACTGCTGCTGTAGAAGACCGCTCTAGAATGAATGTTACTTTTGTAATGGATACACCAGAATTAGAAGCAGAATTCTTAGCTTTGGCTAAACAACGTAACTTGATCGGTATCAAAGGTCACCGTTCGGTAGGTGGTTTTAGAGCTTCGATTTACAATGCGTTGAGCATTACATCAATCAATGCTTTAGTGGATACTATGCGCGAGTTTGAAGAGAGTCACAAATAATAAAACTAAATTAAATGAAAATATTAGCCAATGATGGGATTGATCCTATCGGTAAAACAATATTAGAAAATGCTGGTTTCACTGTAGATACTAACCATATCCCTCAGGCAGAATTAGCAGACAGATTAAACGAATACGACGCTATTACTGTACGTAGCGCGACTAAAGTTCGTAAAGAATTAATCGATGCGTGTCCAAATATCAAAGCTATTGGCCGTGGTGGTGTAGGTATGGACAATATCGATGTAGAATATGCTCGCTCTAAAGGTATAGCAGTTGTCAATACGCCTGCAGCTTCTTCTCACTCTGTAGCAGAATTAGTATTCGCACACTTATTAACAGGTGTACGTTTCTTACACGATTCAAATCGCAAAATGCCGGTTGATGGTAATGTAAATTTTGCTGCTTTGAAAAAACAATACGCTGCTGGTGTAGAGTTGAAAGGTAAAACTTTAGGTGTTGTAGGTTTTGGTCGTATCGGTCGCGAAACAGCTAAAATTGCTTTAGGTATGGGAATGGACGTAGTGTACTACGATTTGTTCGAAGGACCTAAAGCGTTGACATTAGATTTCTCAGGTAATGTAACTGTTGATATTCCAGTAAAACAAGTGGAATTGAACGACTTGTTCGCTGTTTCTGATTTTATATCATTGCACGTTCCTTTCTTGGATAAACCAGCAATAGGTAAAGAAGAATTTGCATTATTGAAAGATGGTGTTGGTTTAGTAAACGCTTCTCGCGGTGGTGTAATTGATGAATTAGAATTAATCAATGCGTTAAATTCGGGTAAAGTTGCTTTCGCAGGTTTGGATGTATTTGATGACGAACCTACTCCACGTGTTGATTTGCTGAAACACCCTAAGGTGTCTTTGACGCCACATATTGGTGCTGCTACTAACGAAGCGCAAGAGCGTATCGGTGAAGAGCTTGCTCAATTGCTTATTGATAATCTGAAGAAGTAATTCTTCCGCATAAAACTTATGCGGCACAAGGGCTTATTAGCATTTTGTGCCGCATTTTTGTATATGTATATTTGTCGCAATATTTTTAACAGATTCAAAAAATACTTACTAATTATAACATGAAAGTTTTAAAATTTGGTGGTACTTCGGTAGGAAGTGCAGCACGCATCAAAGGGTTGTTGGATATAGTAAACCCTAATGAGCGTCAGATCGTTGTGTTGTCTGCAGTGTCAGGCACAACAAATGCATTGGTAGAGATTTCTCAAGCATTTTCGGATAGAGATAAGTCAAAAGCTTTAGAATTAATAAAGGCACATAAGGATAAATACGAAGATTTAATCAAAGAATTATTCACTACTCCTGAAGGTCTTCAAAAAGGTAAAGAATTAATTGATTATCACTTTAACTTAATCTCGGATTTTGGAAATCACGACGTATTCACGCCGACAGAAGAAAAAATCATTCTGGCGCAAGGTGAATTGTTGTCCACTACCCTGTGGCATTTGCACCTTACGGAGATCAACGTACCATCGGTTTTATTGCCAGCATTGGATTTCATGAAAATTGACGAGGATAACGAACCTATTGTTGAATACATCACAGAAAAAATAACTCCGTTCTTAGAACAGAACTCTGAAAACACACTTTTCATTACGCAAGGGTATATATGTAGAAATTCTTTCGGCGAAATTGACAACTTGCGTCGTGGTGGTTCTGACTATACAGCATCATTAATCGGAGCAGCTATCAAAGCCGAAGAAGTTCAAATATGGACAGATATCGACGGCATGCACAATAATGACCCTCGCGTAGTTTCGGGCACAAAACCCATTGCGAATTTGAGTTTTGATGAAGCTGCCGAATTAGCTTATTTTGGTGCAAAAATCTTACATCCACAATCGGTATTCCCTGCTCAAAAATACAATGTACCTGTACGTCTTTTAAATACTATGGATCCTACAGCCCAAGGAACTTTGATTTCTAAAAATGGGGCTGAAAAAGGTTCTATTCGTGCTATCGCCGCTAAAGATGGTATTACAGCTATTCACATCCACTCTTCACGTATGTTATTAGCTTACGGTTTCTTACGTAAAGTATTTGAAATCTTCGAGCGTTACAAAACTCCAATTGATATGATCACAACTTCCGAAGTGGCTGTTTCGATGTCAATTGACGACACAAGCAATTTATTGGAAATTATCAAAGAAGTAGAAGTTTTTGGTAAAGTAGGTGTAGATGAAGGACAAACTATCATTTGCGTGGTTGGTGATTTTGGAGCAAATACGCACGGTTATGCAGCGCGCGTGTTAGATGCTGTAAAACACTTGCCTATCCGTATGATTTCATATGGTGGTTCGGATTACAATGTTTCTATCTTATTAGATTCAAAACACAAAACTGAAGCTTTACGTTCATTACACAATAGATTATTTTAATAGCTGAAGATCTACCATATGTTTCAAAATAAACACATACAAGAAAGTCTTTCTCAGCAAGAGACACCGTTTTATTTCTACGATTTAACATTGTTAGAACGTACGCTTGAAATAGCCAAAAAAGCTGCGGACAAACGTAATTTTCACATTCATTATGCATTGAAAGCAAATTTCAATGACAGAATTTTATCCGTTATTCAATCCAAAGGTTTTGGGGCAGATTGTGTAAGTGGTAATGAAGTAGAAAAGTCTATTGAGCTCGGATTTTCAGCTGATAAAATTACTTTTGCTGGTGTTGGAAAATCTGACAAAGAGATTATTTCCGCTTTAAAGCATCAAATCTTTGCTTTCAATGTAGAATCTATCCAAGAGCTGGAGGTGATCAATGAATTGGCAGAGCAAGTTGGCGAAAAAGCAAATGTTTCGTTGCGCATCAATCCAAATGTCGATGCACATACACACCATTACATTACTACAGGATTGGACGAGAATAAATTTGGTGTACCTAATTCGGAATTGGAAAAGGCCGCTGCAGTAATTAAAAACTGTGCGAATATCAATTTAATTGGATTGCATTTCCATGTGGGTTCTCAGATTACAGATATGAATGTTTTCAAAAGCCTTTGTGTGAAAGTTAACGAATGGAAAAACTTCTTTGAAGAACGTGGTACTTACATCAAAGTAATCAATGTCGGCGGTGGATTAGGTGTAGATTACAAAAATCCTGATGAAAATCCGATTCCTGATTTTGAAGCTTACTTTGACGTCTTCGACAAATTCTTGGAACGTACCGCACAGCATGAAGTGCATTTCGAATTAGGAAGAGCCTTGGTAGCACAATGTGGCACATTAGTCAGCAAAGTCCTTTATACGAAAAGTGGTCAAAAGAAAAACTTCTTAATCCTGGATGCAGGTATGACTGAATTAATGCGTCCTGCTTTATATCAAGCTTACCACAAAATTGAGAAAATTGGAGAAATATCTTCAGAAGATAAAGTACTAAACTACGATGTGGTGGGACCTATCTGCGAAAGTTCGGATTGCTTTGGCAAAGAAGTAAAATTACCAGTTAGCAAACGTGGTGATTTAATGGCTATCCGTACTGCTGGTGCATACGGTGAAGTAATGGCTTCAAACTATAACTTGAGAAACGAGATAAGACATTATTTCAAAGAAAGCTAAGATTCTAAAAAAGTATAAAAATATAGCTCAATCTTTCAAAGGTTGAGCTTTTTCTTTTTTAGCACAAATCAAACTTCTTAGCATAAAGATTGTTCTATTTATAGCAACAATTATATACTACTATGCAAGAAGAAAAAAATGAACAAAAAGATTGGGAAGGAAAAGTCCCTGATGTTGTGAATGAAGAAGAGGGTGATAAGCCAGCTGGTAAGAATATTATTCTCGTGATTATAATTGCTATTATAATATTGGCTATTATCTATTATTTCTTCTTTAGAGATTCAGACAATATGTTTAGCTAATAAAAGTGATTTTACTATTATTATAGTAAAATCACTTTCCATGCCGAAAGAATATCATTTACCGCAATAAATTCTTTTGCCTTTTCTTGTAAATGTACATTTCTGGTACTCTCATCTCCAATAAAGGCATTTGTTAATTCTTGTATATTCGAAAGCATTCGAAATGAATCTACTTCCAATTCCGAAGGAAGTGAATCTACAGTTGTCAGTTTTATTTTTTCCTCTTCACTTAATACCGTTGACTCACGTACAAAAGCAGGTAATTCTTCGTATAACATTTTAAAGCTTCGCTATTATTTTATCTGCAAACTCACTTGTTTTCAATAAGGTTGCATTCTCCATCAAGTTATAAAAATCTATTGTAACGGTTTTATCCTTTATTGTTTGAGACAGAGCTTCAACAATCTTATCTGCCGCTTCTTGCCAACCCAAATATTCCAGCATCATAACTCCACTCAATATCACTGATGAAGGATTCATCGTATTGGTATTAGCAAATCGAGGAGCCGTACCATGTGTAGCTTCGAAAATAGCGTGACCAGTTTTGTAATTGATATTTGCTCCAGGAGCAATACCTATACCCCCTACCATTGCTGCCAAAGCATCCGAAATATAATCTCCATTTAAATTTAATGTCGCAACAACAGCATAATCTTTCGGCGCTAATAATATTTGTTGTAAAAAATTATCCGCAATGATATCTTTAATAATGATTTTGCCAGCTAATTCAGCCTCTTTTTGTTCAGTGTTGGCAACTTCTTGACCCTTTTCCGTTTTAGTTCTCTCCCACTGTCCCCATGTATAGGTATACTCTGCAAATTCTGTTTCCGCTACCTCAAAACCCCAATTCTTGAAAGCCCCTTCGGTATATTTCATAATATTACCCTTATGAACAATTGTCACTGACGGTAATTTATGCGTAATAGCATATTCAATTGCCGAGCGAACTAAACGTTTTGAACCTTCTTCCGAAACGATTTTAATACCTACACCTGTATTTTCATTGAAAGAATAATCAACATTTAAATCGTTCAAGAGGTAATGCTGTAATTGCTTTGACTCCGAGGTACCTGCAGCAAACTCAATTCCTGCATAAATATCTTCTGTATTCTCACGAAAGATCACCATATTCACATCTTGCGGTCGTTTAACGGGAGAAGGAACTCCTTCGTACCATTTTGTGGGACGAAGACATACATATAAATCCAACTCTTTGCGCAAAGCAACATTCAACGAACGAATACCTCCTCCAATCGGCGTAGTCAACGGTCCTTTAATTCCGACTAAATATTCTTTGAAAGTAGCTAATGTTTCTTCGGGAAGCCAACTTCCTGTTGTATTAAAAGCCTTTTCACCAGCTAAAACTTCTTTCCATTCAATCGCTCTTTCTCCAGAATAGACTTTCTGTACTGCTTCATCAAATACACGAACGGCAGCATTCCAAATGTCTGGTCCTATTCCATCTCCTATAATAAAAGGTATTATTGGTGTATTAGGAACATTTAACACACCATTGTTTCCCATTGTGATTTTTTCGCCCATAATAAATAGTTTTAGTTGGATTTCTCTTTATTAAATATATTACCAATTTCGCGTGTGATTTTGCGGAATAATGGCGAAGTTTGAATAGATTCGTACTCGTCGATATGTTGATTTTCTTGTCGACTTGGGAAAATCAATATCAAATTCTGGTTTTTATAATAACGACCTACACGTTTTGCTAAGCCATCTAATGAATCCCTGTAGGAAACTTCACCTTGTCTTGAAGATACAAAAACAAGTAAAGAATCGGAGTTACTATAAGTAGCTACACCATAAATATTATCCCAATCTTCGTAGTTTCCAAATGTCATTTTCACAGAAGATTTAAGGCTTTTTTTCAGCTGTTGAATATATTCTTCTGTACGCGAATCACACACAAAGCAAATTGGAAGGGACAATTCTCGAGCCAATTTTAAAATTTTGTCCATCCAATATTCAAAACCGACCTCAGACTCTGCCAAAGGCGGAACAAAAACAGTAATGGAACGATGAGAAATTAAAGGTTTCTCAATTTTACACATAAAGAGCGTGGTATCAGTATTATTCAGGATACTTTCTGCTTTTTCTCCTACGATTTTTTCAACAAAGGAAGCAACACTAGGCCAACCCATTATAATACAGTCAGCCAATACTTTTTTCGACATGCGGGCGATACCTGCCGGAATATTAATATCTACAGTGGTTAGCAATTCGACTTCCGTTTCTGAACCAGAAGCATATTTAGCCGTACTTTCCAAATTGCGTTTAGCTTCCTGTACATTTATTTCGGCCTGTTCATTGTCTTTCACCACACTAACTATACTTATTGGATAGTGCGATTTTTTGGAACGTATCAATGCCGCAAAATCCAATATAGGTTCCATATTGTTCATATTAGCCAATGGAATCATGATTTGTTCTTCTGATTCTTCGACATGCTCGATATGCTCATCATCCTGATGTCCTTCTCGTACAACTTTTTTAGAAGCACTTTCAGTCACCATAGAGGCTATAATACAGGTTATCAATATTAATACAATCGTACCATTCAAGACATTTTCATCAATTAAGCCATTGCTGTGCCCCACCATGATCACGGCTAATGTAGCTGCAGCGTGCGCATTGCTCAATCCGAAAATTAGATTGCGCTGACTGGAAGAATATTTGAAGGTTAATTGCGTAGCGGTGGCAGCAAGAAACTTTCCTAAAACAGCCACGACAGTAAGTGTACCTGCCACTATCAATGCCATTGGACCCTTGGTAAGTACACTGATATCTACAATCATCCCTACCGATATCAAGAAGAAAGGAATAAAAATAGCGTTTCCAATAAATTCAATACGATTCATCAAAGCTGAAGAATGCGGTATTAACTTATTTAATGCTAAACCTGCTACGAATGCTCCAATAATCGGCTCTAGTCCTGCCATTTCGGCCATAAATGCGGAGAAGAAAACTACAGTAAGTACAAAAATATAATGTCCGGTCTTCTCTGATTCTACTCGTTGGAAAAACCATTTGGCAATGCGGGGAATTACACCAAACATAATCAGAAGAAAAACAGCAAATGATACACCCAATGTAACCCAAAACTCTTGATTAATATTTCCTTGTGAAGCCCCTGTGATAACAGCCAAAATAATCAACACTGCAGTGTCTGTAAGAATGGTTCCACCTATAGTAATGGCTACCGCTTCGTGTTTCGAAATACCATAGCGATTCACAATTGGATAGGAAACCAAGGTATGTGTAGCAAACATACTCGCTATCAGAATGCTAGGCAACAGATCATACCCTAACCCGTAAAAACACACAGGAAAACCGATTATTATCGGGATTATAAAGGTGAAAAATCCAAAAAGACCGCTTTTATGTTTGGTTTTCTTGAATTCATTCATATCTAATTCAAGTCCGGCAATAAACATAATATAAAGCAGACCTATGGTAGAGAATAAATTAACAGCTGAATTCTTTTCTAACCAATTTAAACCATGAGGACCAATAATTACCCCAGCTATAATCAAACCAATAATCCCAGGAACGCGAATCGGTCTTAGTAAAATAGGCGATAATAGAATAATAAGTAATACTAAAGAAAAAATTAAAACGGGATTGGTAAGCGGAGCCTGAAAAGCATGAATTAAATGGTCTAATACTTTGTTATTCATCGATATCTGCTATAATTTTTTCTATTCAACTTTGAAGAAGTATTCTCCGCAGTTAAAATACAAAAAAAAGACGGCATTTCGGAATACAACGATCGAGTATTTATTTAAACTGAATAGTTTTTATAGGAGATATTCGCGTAATTAACATCGAAGGAATGATCGTGGTCAAGAAAACCAATACAATAACAGATATATTTAAGATAACTACTGTTAGAAAATCAATATGCATAGGAACAAACTCTAAGTAATAAATACTTGGATCTAGTTTGAAAAAGTGTGTTGTTCGTTGGAAAAAATAAGCTACCATCGCCACTACATTTCCAATCAAAAGACCATACCCAATGATATACAAAGAATTCATCATAAACACTTTACGCAAGGCTGTATTATTCATACCTAAAGCTTTCAAAATTCCTATCATATTGGTACGTTCCAAAATCGTGATCAGCAAAGAGGAAATCATATTAATAACTGCCACTATTACCATCAGTACAAATATGATATCATCATTCATATCTAGCATTTCAAGCCAATTGAACACATCCGCCCAATATTCTATGACATTTGTCGCTTTCAATGATACCGGCAATGCCTCATTCACTGCTTCAGTGGAGTGCTCGAGCTGCTTAAAATCTTTTACGCGAATCTCATAGGCGCCTGTTTCATTCACAAGCAGATGATTCATCTTCCGAATAATTTCGATAGAACCTACCACATAATTTTTGTCCCAATCATCAGAATTAGTACGATAAATTCCCTTTATCAGAAATTTGCGCTTACGCGTTCTATTCTCCTGAACAAAGGACATGATGACATCATCACCAACTTTTAAATTTAAGCGATTAGCTAAGTAATAAGATACTAAAAGTTGTTGTTCAGCATTTTCTGCATTCAAATCTAAAATTTCGCCGTCAACTAAAGAGCTTTTCAAAAAACGCTGATCATAGTTCGGTTCAACGCCTTTTAACATCACTCCTTCGACCTCTGAATTGACATTGATTATACCTACTTTAGTCGCAAAACCGTTTATGGATTCGATATTTGGAATAGAAAGTATTTGAGTAGTTTGGGAATCACTCAAGAAGACTGGCATCAGCTCATAATCCGCCAATGTCTGTTTAGTTACCACAATATCACCAAAAAAACCACGTTGCTTCGTGGTAATTTCTTCTTTGAACCCTCGAAGGATAGCGACAGATAATAGAATAGCTATTATGGCAATAGACAACGCGCCTATTGTGACACGCACAATAAGTTTTGAAAAAGTCCGTTGACCTTTTATATTTATTCTATTGGCTAAAAATAAAGGAAAATTCAACCTGCAATATTATTTTGTAACTTCGCAAAGTTAATAATTTTTGGCACTTGACAAATTCAAGTTATACCGTTTTAAAATAAAAGTAATAAGAATATATGCGTATCGTTTTTATGGGAACTCCAGATTTTGCAGTAGCTTCACTAAAAGCTTTGCTTGATGCTGGAGAAAATGTTGTTGCTGTGATTACTGCTCCAGACAAACCAGCTGGTAGAGGACAAAAATTAAACAAATCTGCTGTTAAAGTATTTGCGGAAGCAAATGCATTACCTGTACTGCAACCCGAAAAATTGAGAGATCCTCAATTCATTGAAGAGTTAAAGTCCTATAATGCAGACCTGCAAGTCGTAGTTGCTTTCCGAATGTTACCAGAAATGGTCTGGAATATGCCTCCTATGGGAACAATAAATGTACATGCGTCCTTGCTTCCTCAGTATCGTGGTGCCGCGCCTATCAACCATGCTGTAATTAATGGTGAAAAACAATCCGGTGTAACTACCTTCCTTCTACAACATGAAATAGATACAGGAAATATTCTTTTGGCGACAAAAGTAGATATTGCCGAAACAGATAATGCCGGAATACTTCATGATAAATTAATGAACGCCGGAGCCGAAACGTTAATCAAAACAATTGAAGGTCTTCGTAATAATACGATAAAGCCTATTCCACAAGAAGACTTTAAGATAGAAGATCTGAAACATGCTCCTAAAATTTTCAAAGAAGATTGTCTAATTGACTGGAATAATTCCACAGAAAAAATCTACAACCTTATACGTGGATTAAGCCCCTATCCTACAGCCTTCACATATTTACATGGGAAAGTGCTTAAAGTCTATGAGGCAGAAAAAGAAATTCAATCCCATCAGAAAGAGTCTGGAACTTACGAAACCGATGGTAAAACGTATTTAAAATTTGCCACAAATGATGGCTTTATCAATTTGAAAATGATTCAAATTGAAGGCAAAAAACGTATGGAAATAAATGAGTTTTTAAAAGGATATCGGTTTGAGAAATAAATCTATCATTAATTAAAAAATCAATCTTCTTCATACACTATTATATCTCCAGGTTGGCAGTCTAAAGCCTTGCAAATGGCTGCCAATGTGGATAAACGAATAGCTTTAGCTTTATTATTTTTTAATATTGACAGATTTGATAAAGTAATCCCTACATGTTCACTCAATTCATTAAGTGACATTCTTCTTTTAGCCATAACCTGATCTAAGCGGATAATTAACTTTTTCATTTAATATAATTTTATATTGAAAAAACATTTTAGCGACAAAAAGGTTTTAATTATGAAACAAAAATTATTTATTGCTTTATAATGGAACGTTAACATTATTTAATATTTTTTGGAATGATTTTTGAAGTAAAGTAAACACTTCAATACGATTCACAACTTCCTCATAATGAAGCAATAAATTACAAAATTATTACACGAAAAGACTTGTTTTTTTCGTATTTTTGCAACATCCAGAAAAAAGGTATAAAAATTAATGAGACAGCTCAAAATTACACAATCGATCACGAATCGTGAATCACAATCTCTTGACAAGTATTTACATGAAATTGGTAAAGTTGACTTGATTACTGCTGAAGAAGAGGTAATCTTGGCTCAACGTATTCGCGAGGGGGATCAAGTGGCATTAGAGAAATTAACAAAAACCAACTTACGTTTCGTCGTTTCTGTAGCTAAACAATATCAGAATCAAGGTCTTACTTTAGGTGACTTGATTAACGAAGGTAACTTAGGCCTAATCAAAGCAGCAAAACGTTTTGACGAAACAAAAGGTTTTAAATTCATCTCTTATGCGGTGTGGTGGATTCGTCAATCTATTTTGCAAGCTATCGCTGAACAATCACGTATCGTTCGTTTACCTTTGAACCAGGTTGGTTCATTGAGCAAAATCAGCAAAGCTTTCTCAAAATTAGAACAAGAGTACGAACGCGAGCCTTCTCCAGAAGAATTAGCAGATATCTTAGAAACTACGGTAGATAAAGTTTCGGATACATTGAGTAATTCGGGTAGACACGTTTCAATGGATGCACCATTTGTACAAGGTGAAGAAAATACACTATTAGATGTATTGGAAAACTCTGACCCAGATACAGATAGTTCATTGATCGACGAGTCATTATCAGAAGAAATCAAACGTTCCCTATCTACATTAACAGAAAGAGAAAGAGAGATTATCGTATTATTCTTCGGATTAGGATCTAATCACCCACTATCACTTGAGGAAATCGGTGAAAAATTTAATTTAACAAGAGAGCGTGTACGTCAAATCAAAGACAAAGCATTACAACGTCTACGTCACACTTCTCGTAGCAAAATTTTAAAATCTTACTTAGGCTAATAATATAGCCCATACAAAATTTGAAAAGCGCAAGATGATCCTTGCGCTTTATTTTTTGCCAAAACTTCATTATTCTAATAAACAAGCTGAAATAATGTCCTTATAATTTATTCAGAACAGACAAAATTTCCGATTTTATACTTCCAAAACCTATAGGCATTCCATTTGTTAAAATATGTATGTAAACCGAAAGGAAAACAGATATGAATTTTAACAATTACACTATCAAAGCTCAGGAAGCCATACAAAAGGCTTCAGAAATTGCGACAGCAAATCAGCAACAAGCAATTGAGCCTGCACATATACTAAAAGCATTACTAAGCGTCGATGAAAATGTTATTTCGCATTTACTTAAAAAGCTTAATGCAAATAGCAATTACATTAGCACGGAAACCGATAAACTGGTAGATGCATTACCAAAGGTATCGGGAAGCAATATTTATCTAAGTAATAATGCGGCATCAGTTCTTCAGAAAGCACAAAGCTATTTGAAAGAATTTAATGACGAATATGTGTCAATAGAACATCTTTTATTAGCACTTCTCTCCTCTTCAGACAAAGTGGGGAGTCTCTTAAAAGATCAAGGAATAAATGAAAAAGATTTAAAATTAGCTATAAAAGAATTGAGAGGAAATAATAGAGTGACAGACCCAAATGCAGAAGCTACATATAATGCATTAGGCAAATACGCACGCAACTTGAATGAGTTCGCAGAATCAGGAAAATTAGATCCTGTAATCGGACGTGATGAAGAAATTCGGCGTGTGATGCAGATTCTATCGCGTAGAACGAAGAATAATCCAATATTGGTCGGTGAGCCAGGTGTAGGTAAAACTGCGATTGCTGAAGGTATTGCGCATCGTATCATCAAAGGTGACGCACCAGAAAATTTGAAATCTAAGACTGTATTCTCCCTAGATATGGGAGCATTGATTGCTGGGGCGAAATATAAAGGTGAATTTGAAGAGCGCTTGAAAGCTGTGGTAAAAGAGGTGTCGGATTCTGATGGAGAAATCATCTTATTCATCGATGAGATTCATACATTAGTTGGCGCAGGTGGTGGCGAAGGCGCAATGGATGCCGCTAATATCTTGAAACCTGCTTTAGCGCGTGGAGAATTGCGTGCTATCGGTGCGACAACGCTGAATGAGTACCAAAAATATTTTGAAAAGGATAAAGCCCTTGAGCGTCGCTTCCAAAAGGTGATGGTCGAAGAACCGGATACACAAGATGCTATTTCAATCCTTCGTGGTTTGAAAGAACGTTACGAAACGCACCACAAAGTGCGTATTCTCGACGAATCGATTATAGCGGCTGTGGAACTATCACAACGTTATATCACAGATCGTTTCCTACCAGATAAAGCGATTGACTTAGTCGATGAAGCGGCTTCTAAATTGCGTTTGGAAATGGATTCGGTGCCAGAAGCTGTTGATGAATTAGATCGTCGTATCATGCAACTAGAAATTGAGCGTGAAGCGATCAAACGCGAGAAAGATGAGAAAAAGGTAGCTGAATTATCGGAGACTATTGCGAATCTTTCGGCTGAACGTGATTCGTTGAAAGCAGCTTGGCAAGCCGAGAAAACACTCGTTGATCGCGTGAACCAAGAAGTGCAAAATATAGAGAACTATAAATTAGAAGCTGATCAAGCCGAACGTGCAGGTGATTATGGTAAAGTTGCTGAATTACGCTACGGAAAAATCAAAGAAGCACAAGATACGGTAGAAAAATTGAAAGCTGAACTAAGCGAAAAACAAAAAAGCTCACGTATGCTGAAAGAAGAAGTTACCGCTGAAGATATCGCAGATGTGGTATCCCGTTGGACTGGTATTCCAGTAAGCAAAATGGTACAATCGGAACGTGAGAAATTGTTAAACTTAGAAACAGAATTACACAAACGTGTTGCTGGTCAAGAAGAAGCTATTGAAGCGATTTCGGATGCTATCCGTCGTTCACGAGCTGGTTTAAGTGATGCTAAACGTCCTATTGGATCATTTATCTTCTTAGGTACTACGGGGGTAGGTAAAACGGAATTAGCAAAAGCTTTAGCTGAGTTCTTATTCGATGATGAGCAAGCCTTGGTACGTATCGACATGTCAGAATATCAAGAACGTCATTCGGTATCACGATTGATCGGTGCGCCTCCAGGATATGTGGGTTATGATGAAGGTGGTCAATTGACTGAAGCAGTTCGTCGTCGTCCTTATTCTGTTGTGTTATTGGATGAGATTGAAAAAGCGCATCCGGACGTATTTAACATTTTGTTACAAGTATTGGATGATGGACATTTGACTGACAACAAAGGTCGTGTCGTAAACTTCAAAAATACAATTATCATCATGACTTCGAATACAGGTTCGCACATTATCCAAGAGAATTTCTCTACGCTGACAGAGGTGAATCGTGATGAGATCATAGCGAAAACAAAAGACGAAGTTTTTGAATTATTACAAAAATCTATTCGTCCTGAGTTTTTGAACCGTATTGATGAGATCATTATGTTCACTCCGTTGAGCAGAAATGAAATCGGAGATATTGTACGTATGCAGTTCCATCACGTTACTCGTCAATTGGCTGAACAAAATATTCAATTGACAGCGACAGAAGAAGCTTTGGATTGGTTAGCACAGTTGGGTTACGATCCGATTTACGGTGCACGTCCATTGAAACGTGTTATTCAAAAACGAATTTTGAACGAATTGTCCAAAGAAATATTAGCTGGCAAAGTAACTTCAGATTCAATTATTCAATTGGATGTGTTCGATGGCAAGTTTGTATTCTTAAATACATCAGAAGGATAATATTTTAATAATTCTCCTTTCGTAAAAAGGTTCTTTTCAGCAATGAAAAGAACCTTTTTATGTTTAATAAATTAACAGTTATGTTGTGCATCAAAATATAATAAATTGAATAAGAATCAATTCGTTATTCTTACTTATATTTATCCATGAAAAAAATCTGATTCACTTTTTATGGGAATACATAAGAATTATTAATGCTATGTATTTTAAATATTACACAATAATTTTAACTAAAATTTTATAAATTTAAAATCTATTTATTGGATTACATTTTATTTTTTCATAGAATAATTTTAGCTAAATGCAGAAAATAAGCAAATTTATTACAATTATCCTATTTACATTAGCCATATCAGTGAATGGGCAAACTAGGAACCCAAATATTGTGTTTATAATGGCGGATGATTTAGGTATTGGGGATCTTGGTGCGTATGGCCAAACTAAAATCAAAACACCAAATATAGACAAATTGGCTCAGCAGGGCGCAAAATTCACCCAATTCTATGCTGGCACTTCTGTATGTGCACCCTCACGCGCGTCTTTAATGACAGGAAAGCATACAGGTCATACTTATGTGCGTGGAAACAAAGAAATCGAGCCCGAAGGTCAAGAACCCTTAGCTGACTCCATACGAACTTTTGCGATGGATCTACAGCAAAATGGATATGTAACTGGAGCATTTGGGAAATGGGGACTTGGAATGGTCGGAACTAGCGGAGATCCTAACCTCAAAGGATTCGATACCTTTTATGGATATAATTGTCAGCGACAATCACACCGCTACTACCCTACGCATTTGTGGCACAATGACAAACGTGTGATCCTTGCTGGAAATAATTTAGCAGACAAAGTTCATTATGCGCCTACTCTTATTCAAGAACAGACGTTGAAATTTATTGATGACAATAAACAAAAACCATTCTTCCTTTTTGTTCCTACAGTATTGCCTCATGCTGAATTAGCTGGCCCTGATGATGAATATTTCAAAATGTATGAAAATGCTTTTGTGGAGACTCCACACAAAGGTCAAGATTATGGGCCAAATGCAACCATAGGTGGATATGCTTCTGTGGACAAGCCACGCGCGACCTATGCTGCAATGATCACTCGAATGGATGCTTACGTGGGTCAAATAATAGAAAAACTTGATGAATTAGGATTGCGCGAAAATACAATTATCCTATTTACAAGTGACAACGGTGCACATCGTGAAGGTGGAGCTGATCCTGATTTTTTCAACAGTACAGCAGGTTTTAAAGGCGTCAAAAGGTCGCTATATGAAGGAGGTGTACGTACTCCACTAATCGTAAATTGGAAAAACAAAATTGCTCCCAATCAAGATATTAAACATGTTGGAGCATTTTGGGATGTGTACAACACTATATTAGAACTCGCTAATTTAACACCATCTACTCAAAATGATGGCATATCTTTTTTGCCGACACTCGTAAAGAATACAAAGCAAAAGAAACATAAATATTTGTATTGGGAATTTCATGAAGATGGAGGAAGACAAGCAGTTCTATCCAAAAGCTGGAAATTGATTAAACAGAAAGTCGGATCACCTAAAGATTCTTACTATGAGCTATATAATATTGACAAAGATCCGTTCGAACAAAATAATTTAGCGACTTCAAATCCTAAAAAAGTTAAACAACTTGCTATGCTGATAGAAGAAGCGCATATTGAAAGTGAAATATATCCTTTGTTAGCTAAATAAAGAGCATTAATCACTAATAATTAAACTATATAATTATGAGAATATTCCTATTAATCCTTTTTATAACCAACCATCTCATACTTTCTGCTCAAGATAAAATCCAAAAACTAATAGTAGCAGAATTTATGGAAGGAAATGGATCCTTTAATTATGTGACCAGCTATAATTTCAAAAATGGAATATTTATTGGAAAAGACACCATTATCCAGATCGGCGATAGAAAGGATGGATTTAAAACTTCTCGCGTTGGCTTTAGTAACTATAGCGGAATCATCTATAAAAACAAATATTACATTCCTTCTTATGGAAGTGTGATAGATTTGAAACAATCTTCAATAATTAAAACAGAAGATGGTGACCATTTTATTGCAATTCACAACAATTCGGATACTCTTATTTTTTACAGGAATAATTCATTCACAGGCAAAGGATATTTAGCTCTAAACCTTAACTCAAAAGCATACGATTTTATTACTGAAAATACATGGTATAAACCCCGAAAAGATAGAAGTAATCCTAATAATACGCACTATTTGGAACTCGACCGCACAAATCTACCTTATAAAATCTGGTTAAATGATTATTCAGGAAATCGAAAATTAATCATAGAAGATGTAAAGTCTGGTCCAGCCATGTATTCAGATGCTCAATTTCCAAACATTGAAACCTATTGGGTGGATAATACGTCTTTTCTCTACGTAGTTCATCATCGTCTAATAGATACGCTTAAAAAAGATATGTATCATAAAGTAGCAATTAGAAGATATAATATTGATTCAGACATAGACGAGGAGTTTTATACACACGATTCTTTATCTAAAGGAATACTAAATGGTTATTTTAAGGTTGATCCTATGAATCATCTTCTGCATAAAGCATCGAGCAATGATTATTATTTAGTGGATTTAACTCATAAGAAGTTATCGATTACAAACAGGTTTAACGTAAATGCTAATTTTGAATACTCTAGCAAAACTGCTCAAAATGATTTTGATAGGACATTTTACTTTAATGGTAACGAAATTGGTAATAAATGGTCAAATACGGTATATGCGACTAGAAATTCAATTGCTATAACCTATGGAGAATATAAATCCAATCTTGGTTACCCTAAAGGACTTCAGATATGGACAAAACAAACTAATGAATGGCTAATATTTGATATCCCTTGGGTCAATGCAATATTGGGCTGGATGGAAGAATAAACTTCTCACTTACCTCCAGGTAACCTCATCAACTTTTAGTACATTACGGCATGTCATTTGATGATTATATATCAAAAAGAAAGGCTTAAAAATGAAAGTTAAAAATATCCAAAAAGTGACAGGTCCAATGCCTATTGGCGATCCATTTATTATGGGTGCATACCATTATGACAAATACCCAGAAGGCAATGGCAAATTTGGTCCTAAAGCGTCCTTGGATGGTAAAAATTTGGGTAATGATTTTGATAGTAATGCAGAATGGCGCATGTATCATGGTAAAGAAATTCCTGGTTTTCCATTTCACCCACATAGAGGATTTGAAATTATTACGATAGCTGAGGAAGGTTATGCCGATCACTTCGATTCAAAAGGCTCAAAAGGTCGTTATGGTGAAGGTGATGTACAATTAATGAGTGCAGGGTCAGGTGTATTGCATGGCGAAATGTTTCCATTGATTCACGAAGACAAAGAAAATCCGTTGCGCTTATTCCAAATTTGGCTTAACCTGCCAGCTTCCAGCAAAATGACAGAACCTCAATATAAAATGCTTTGGCACAAAAAGATTCCTGTAGCAAAAGTCGGTGACGAGGCAAAAGTGAAAGTGATTCTAGGTGAATATAATGGTGTAAAATCCATAGAAGCTCTTCCCTACTCTTGGGCAAAAGATCCTAATCATCATGTAGGGGTGGCTTTAATAGACTTAGCACCAAATGCTTCATACACTCTAAATGCTGTATCAGATACTATGAATAGATTTTTATTCTTTTATGATGGAAAAGGGGTGGTTTCAATTGAAGATTATAGTCTTCAACCTAACTATATAGCAGATTTAGAGGGAGGTGAGGAAATTATCATTAAAAACGGTTCAGAACGAGCTAAATTATTAATTTTAGAAGGAGAACCAATTAATGAGCCTATGGCAGCTTACGGTCCTTTTGTCATGAATACTAAAGAAGAATTAGACCAGTCTTTTGCAGAATACCGCAGAACGCAATTTGGTGGCTGGCCATGGGGGCATGAAGAAATTGACGTTGTTCATCCAAAAGATGCGGGAAGGTTTGCCAGTTATAATTTTGGCAAAATCATCGACAACCCAAATTTATAAATATAAGAGCGTTCTTAAGGAACGCTCTTCTTTCATTATAGGAGCCTGTAAATTACTTCTCATTTCATTTTTTAGAATAATTTTAGTATCTTCCGACAAAGTATAATGGAATTATGGATAGTGCTATTTTGACAAGAAAATTCAAACCAGAAGATAGTACCGCATTATTGCAAATCATAAAAAACAATACGCCTGAATACTTTGCCGTAACTGAAATTGAAGATTACAAAACGTATTTAGAGACCGAAATCCAAGACTATTTCGTAGCCGTATTAGAGGATAAAATTATTGCGGGCGCTGGAATTAATTACGACAGGGAAAAACAACTGGCTAAGATCAGTTGGGATGTAGTAGATATAGGGTTCCACAAACAAGGTATAGGAACATTACTATTAAATCACCGTTTGGAAATAATTGCGACTAGAAAAAATATTAAGTCCATCATTGTGCGTACTTCACAACATGCCTATGCCTTTTATGAAAAGAATGGATTCAAGTTATTAGAGCGACATAAAGATTATTGGGCTGAAGGATTTGATATGTATAAAATGAGTTATAATAAGAAATTAATAGAAAAGTAAGGTACGTATATGAAAAGTTCAAAACCTATAGGGATAATTATTGGGATAGTCGTATTAATCATCATCATTTTGATGTTTGGACTTCCACTCTACAATGTATGGCAACAGGAAATGGCTGGTAAAGCAGAAATGGCTAAAGCAGAACAAAACCGTAAAATATTGATTGAGGAAGCAAGAGCTAGATTAGAAGCTGAAAAACTGAATGCACAAGCCGAAATTGAGCGTGCTAAAGGTATGGCTGAAGCGATGAAATTAGAAAATGGAACGCTGAATACTACGTATAATCAATATCTCTTCATTCGTACATTAGAGAAATTGGCAGATAAAGGTGATTTGCCACAAATCATTTATATGCCTGCTGAAGGGCTCGTTCCTGTATTGGATGTCAATCATACCAAAAAATCAGTAACGCCTGTTGAATAATTAAAAAGCCCTTCAAAATTTGAAGGGCTTAAATTACAAATTATCTAAAATTCCACTTGAATAATGGCTGCAAGAGGAATTAAAACGCCACTTTTGATTTGAACATATCGATCAGTGACTGACCACACTGTCGTTTCTACACGCAAGGGGCCATCAACTGTATTAAATACTATAGATGCCTTAGATTTAAATTCGTTACCCAATCGTTGTGCATCTGTCAATTTACTTCTTAATTCCTCGGATCTGTTTACTTCGGCTGCTAAAATTTTGTGGTTTACTATATCTTCTTTTTCTATTAATGTTCCTATCATAATATTTCTAGATTTAAATCCGACCTTGTTTTTCTTTATAAGTAAATATAAATAAATGATAAATTAAAATAAAGATTGCAACAAAAGAAATACGTAAAAATATAGCCCTATATTAAGAGTAATGTAGCTTTAAATGTAGCACTGTTACTATTGATGAACAAACTGTGCTTATTTGGGTATATCAGTTCCAAACGTGCTTTGAAATTATCGATAAGCGCAGTATCTTCTTGATTCGCGATATAATGATTTACTCTATTACTTACCTCGATTTTAAATGTATCGCCAATGCTATTTAACTTGATCCGAATTGGATATTTTTCCATCGTTGTATAACCATTTACTATAGCATTCTGAACTAACGGAATAAGCACAAAAGGAAAAATTTTATAATCACTTGATTCGTCAACATTATTCTGCAACGTAATGAAAAAATTCTCCCCTTTTAAAGCTTTATATGCCAGTACATATTCCTTCAAAAGATTAATCTCATCGTGTAGAGTTCTTAAGTTGCTTTCATCCACAACAGTTGTCAAAGAAATAAGGCTTTCTATTGCCTGCAATCTATTCTGTTGAACAGCCAAAGCCACTAAATGTTTATCCAAAACGGCATTTTGAATGCTAATTTGAGCTTGTAAAGCTAATTTAGCTTCATCGAGTTGTGGCGTTTTTTGAAATAATTTGGAGATAAAATTCGCCATATTATTCTAATCCTGAAACACCACCAGACACCACTAATTTCATAGCATCAGTTGCGGACATATTCAATTTTTCAACAAACCTAGACTCTACAACAACTACCTGTCCAGCAAATGAATAAGAGTAAGGAAAATAAACGATTACTTCACTATCCAAACCTACTCTAGATAAGTCACGTTGTGTCAAAAAACCTATTTTCTTTAAGCCCATTTCATTCACTTGAACTAAGACCGGTTCATTGAATTTTTTAGCGTCGCCAACAAATGCTTCTGTAAAATCTTTTATAGAAGAATATAACGTATTAAATAACGGAATACGATTGATCGTACGACTCAACCATTGACGAATAGGAGCAGTCACAAAAGTCGTAAAGATAAATCCAACCAATATAAGAATACATATAACCGTAAGTAAACCTATTCCTGGTATGTATAAAGGATGACCTTGCTCATCTTCCAGAAAATGCTGTGAAATATTGAGTGCATTATCTAACGACGCGAAGATCCATATAATTAAAAATATAGCTCCTGCGACAGGTACTACTACTAATATTCCCTTGATCAGATAATATAAAATTCGTTGAAAAAGCTTCTTAAACATATAATGATTTAGATTTATTCGTAATAATATACACGTTTAACACGTGATGATATTCCTGTTAGTAACTCATAAGGAATTGTACCTATGCGTTTCGCTGCCAAAGCTACATCCGGAAACACATACACCTCATCCCCTTCTTTAGCTTCGATGTCGGTAATGTCCAACATGCACATATCCATACAGATATTTCCAACCGTCTTAACCAGATGACCATTAATCATCATCTCACCCACCCCATTTCCAAAACGACGGTTATATCCATCGGCGTAGCCAATTTTCACTGTCGCGATGACTGAATCTCGAGTCAATACACCTTTCCGATCATAACCAATAGTTTCTTCTTTTGGGATATGCTTTATCTGCGTAATAGTTGTTTTCAGTACACTTACCTCTTCCAGATTAAGGTCTTTTGGACTCATATCATAACCATACAGGCCTATCCCCAATCGTACCATATCCATATGCGCTTCAGGATTATGTACTATACCAGAAGTATTGCAAATATGGCGAATAAAATCATACCCAATGGCAGATCTAATCTTTTCACTAAGATGTTTATACAGTGAAATTTGCTGTTCTGTGAACTCCTTGAATTCTTCAGCACCTGCTCCAACCAAATGTGACAATGCCGATTGGACTTTGACATGATTTTGAGATTTTAAAGTAGTTAAAAGATCGTCTATTTCGTTCTCCATAAAACCTAGTCTATGCATTCCAGTATCTAATTTGATATGGATAGGATAAGCTGTAATTTCACGGTCAGCTAAGAACTTAACAAAAGCTTTAAGTATACGCTTCGAATATATCTCAGGCTCAAGTTTATACTGAATAATATCTTCAAAAGCACTTTCGTGGGGACTTAACACCATTATCGGTAATTTAACTCCTCCACGTCGCAATTCGCTCCCCTCATCTACGAACGCCACTGTCAAATAATCGACATTATTAAACTGCAAAATATTAGCCACCTCAAAGGAACCACTTCCATACGAAAAAGCTTTAACCATAGCCATCATCTTGACCGAAGCATCTATTTTAGAACGGTATTGTTTGAGATTATGCTCCAAGGACTTCAAATTAATTTGCAGAATTGTTTCATGCGATTTCTCAGTCAGACGACGACTTAGACTTTCCAGCTTATATTTACGCGCCCCTTTTATTAACACTACAGCATTTGAAAAATTCAATTGCGTTAAATTAGCTAATAACTCATCGGTAGTTTCGTAAATTCTAACGGTACCGTTTGAAGAATATTTAAAATTCTTGAAACGTTCTCCGATTAAAATAACTTCATCCAAAATCACCGTTGATAATAAGTTATTCAGTTTTGTTTGGAATTTTTCAGTCCATTCCTCTCCTTCAAAATCACTTAAAACTAACTTTTTCTTATCGAATTGATTTTGTTGATTCAAAAAATCCAAAGCAATATTCAGCGAAGCCAAATCATTAGAATACGTGTCATCAATGATACTGCTATTATTCTTTCCTTTCTTCAACTGAAGACGCATATCTAAATGCTTCAATCTAGAAACACGCTCTTTAATGATCTCAGAATTATACCCCAATTCCAACAGAACAAGTATACAAGTAAGCACATTCTCTATAGAAGCCTTATCCGTAAAAGGTGCTTCAATATTAAACTCCTTACCCCCGTATGTTAAAATTAAATGAGTAGAATAACCTGAAATTCCAGATTTTAGTACTTGAAGTTTATCCGCAAGTAAATTACCCCAACTAATAACCTTTCTTGCATTTAAAAAATTTTCAGGAATCTGATCAGAAGGAACGATTATTTTTTCCGCACTATCAAAAAGCTTCCATTTCTCTTTTAACTTTTCTTCTTTGGATGGAAAACCTTCACGATGCACAGTACCCAAAGATGTCAGAATTCCCCATGTCGGACGTATCATTTTTTGTAAATAATCCATCTCGTTCACGGTACTTATCCCCGCTTCGATCAAGGCGACATCATACTCATTAGTCAGATTCCACAACGAGAGTGCAACACCTAGTTGCGAATTGTAGCTTTTTGGACTTTGGTATACTTTCTTTTCTTCTTTGAGCAATTGTGCCAACCATTCTTTTACAATAGTCTTTCCATTACTTCCAGTGATCCCAATAATCGGAATTGTAATCTCATTACGATGCATAGCAGCTAATGCTTGCATTGCACGCAAAGTATCCTCTACCCAAATAAAATTTGCATCTGGATAAGATTCAACGGAAAAATTAAGGTCTGAAACAACAAAATTGCGCACGCCTTTATGATATCCATCTGTTATAAATTTATGCCCGTCCTGCTGTGCCTGCAAAGCAAAAAATAAACTTCTTTCACCCGTTCTTATTTTACGTGTGTCATATGATAAAATATCAAAAGTTAAATTAGGATTTGCCAGAAAAGTTTTAATCGGCACCAGGTGCTTGATTATATCTGAGATAACGTACATAGCTTTGTTTGTTCAAAACAAATTTCACCATTATTTTTTAATAAGTCTATCATTTTTTCAAGATTTGTAACATGGAAGATTTCGAAAGAAATAAAAAGAAATATACTCCTCATCAGGCCAAACTGAAGATTGAAAATTATTGTGCTTACCAAGAACGTCCTCAACAAGAAGTTAGGGACAAACTTTACGAGATGGGATTGCATGAAGAAGATGTAGAAAACATCATCGCTAATTTGATTTCTGACAATTTTCTTAATGAAGAACGTTTTGCTAAAGCCTATGTTCGTGGGAAATTTAGAATGAAAGATTGGGGAAAAATAAAAATAACTCAACATTTAAAATCGAAGCGGATATCAGCTCCCCTAATTAAAATTGCACTAAAAGAGATCGATTATGACGAATATATAGAAAAGCTGGATCAAATTATACTTAAAAAAGCTACAAGAGCAATTAGCAATTTATCTTACGAAGAGAAATCGAAATTGTTACGTTACATACAGTCCAAAGGTTATGAAAATGAATTGATTTTCGAAAGGCTAAAGCTGTTATAAAGCGTGTTATATGACAAAAATGTAACAGAATAACTGTTTTGAAAAAAGCAACTTTTATTTATTTTTACGGAAATAAGAAAAAAATAATACTTTAATCATATGCGAAAACAATTGGTTCAATACATACTCTCCGTAATATTATTGACTTGTTTTGCATATAAAATGACTTCGGCAGTTACTCAGGCGATCTCTCAAGAAATTGAGATATTGGATTCGTTCTCAACGGAAAAAGAAACCAAGGAGATTGAGAAGATGAATGAAATAGAAGTATTTATTCAATCTAACTTTAATTTTTTATTTACATCTACGAGTTTAAAACTGGATTTTTACGAAAGAAAAAGTAGTTTGCCATTTCGCTATTTTCAAATGCATTACCCTCCTCCAAATGCAAAAGCTTAACGCTTAAATTTTCCATTTTTAAAACATAAAACAAATATTTCATTTATAAAATCATATAAATATGACTATAAAATCAATTGTCATTATTGGCGCTATTATGGGGTTTGCACACACTGCAAACGCACAACAAATTGAAGAAAAAGAACTAAAAGTAAATGTTCAGACTATTTCTCAACCTTTTGCGGTACTAAATAGCTTGGAGCCTGTAACTTTCAATTTTAATACAGAAAAATACAAAGCTTTTGAATTACCAAAAAGCAAACAATATGGTTTCACTACTGCGAATGCTTCTCCCGAGGTAATAACAAAGCAAGCTAAAATTTACAAAACAGGTAAAAATGCAACAAAAGCATTTCAATATGATGAAGTAAATAATGAAAACTTAATCCCTGTTTTGGTTGCTGCTATTAAAGAACAAAAAGCGGAAATTGAAGCACTTCGAAAGGAATTAGAAAACCTTAAGAAAACTGCAGAGTAAGACGAATTAGAAAGGGATTTTGATAAATCAAAATCCCTTCTCCATTTATAAAACCAATTTGACTAATTATAACACTTTTATATTTTATTAAAAAGAGTACACTAAGGCTAATGAAAATTGTGAAGCTGATTTAGTAGGTGTTACGAAATCACTTTTATAGAAAGGTTTAGCATCACTTGAGTCAAATCGAAACTCTGGGATAAATGCTAATCCCCCATGCGTCAATTTACCAGTTAATGTAAAAGAAGTATATTTGTCACCTTCAATGCCACCAACTTCTTTCTCTGCGAAGTACTCACCTCTAACCCCAATCTCTGCATAATCTGTTACACTAAATTTTGGATATAATGCTATTCCTTGATATCCACCTTCTGATTTAAATGTATAATCAGCTGCATTCAACCCTAAAGAGAATTTCTCCGTCACATCATAACTAGCTACTAAGTCATAAATAGTACCCGATGAATAATTATCTTCTCCTCCTACAGATGATCCAGTAAGGAAATTAGCATAAATACTTAATCCATCAACAGGCGCTAAACTCAATTGAGCTCCAAAATGTGATACCCCATTTAAATCTTTGTATTCATTCCAATCGTTGAAAATACCAGCCATTAAAGATACTTTATCTGAGAAAGCATAAGTACCTTTTATACCTGCATTTTGGAAGGGTCCCGCACCAAATAAATAAGAAGTACTATAATGAAAATTTGAAGCTGGTGAAATCACTTCATATCCCACAAATGTTCCCATAAAACCTGCAGTCATCGAAAATTTATCGGAGAAAGCATAATCAACATATAAATTTTGAATATTAAATGAGTTACTTTCATTAGCACCCACGCCGTCTCCATTAAGTAGAGATTGATATTGACCTCTTGGACCAAAAGATAACTCTCCTACAAAAGAAGCCTTTCCTGTTGTTTTTTTCAATCCTAATGCAAGCATTCCTAATGAAACAGAATTATGATCACTGGCAAAGTATGTTCCTATATTTTCTCCTTTTGCAAAATCATACTTCCAATACGCGTCTGCTGAACCAGAAATTTCCAATCCACTTGTACTTTCCTGTGCATAAGCAAATGCACCCATCATAAATAACGATAAAAGTAAAGATTTTTTTCTCATAAATTTTGTGTTTAGTTTGTATTAATAGGTTAATTTCTCACTTTTTAAGTATTTAAATTTGAAATTATCACAAAACACCATAAATAAATTACACATTTCAATGTTTTTATTGATTAAATTTCAATTTAAACAAATTTACAAGACAAATAATGGAAATATTTTAATACAAAACAAGAAAAAATGATATTTTTTTTCATAAAATCTAATTAAAAAGTTTAATAATTGAATATTTTGTTATCACGAAGCTAAAATTTAAACCCAAAACAGTTTATAAAAACAGTTTTTTAGCATAAACTACATTTTAATCTCGTTTATTCATCTCTTTAAGGAAAAATTTTAATGATTTTGTCGGAAAGGAATGTGTTTAGAAATTATTCTCACTGATAATCAAACAAATGGCTTTAAACACTAAAAAAAAGCCATTTTATTTTCAAAAACATTTTGCAAAACTAGATTATAGCTCTATATTTGCATCATCAAATCGGAAGGACGCGATGTCCAGACAACTTGAAAGACTTAAAAAAGCGAAAATAGCTCAGTTGGTAGAGCACAACCTTGCCAAGGTTGGGGTCGCGAGTTCGAATCTCGTTTTTCGCTCCAGAGTTGCCTAGGTGGTGGAACTGGTAGACACGCAGGACTTAAAATCCTGTTCCTGTTAAAGGAGTGCGGGTTCGATTCCCGCCCTAGGTACGAAAGCTCGACAGTAATGTCGGGCTTTTTTTATGCAAAGTTTTTAGAAAAATTTACTTATTAAAGGTTTTAATCTAAAAAACACTCCTCTTTACCAATACTTATTCTATTAAATAAGTTTTATTCCCATTTTATTCCCAATTCTGCTAATAGGTTTGTCGTAAAATAATGCTATGAAAATTAATTATACGATTTTACTGCTTCTTCTATCACTAACGACATTTGGTCAAAATCAGTTGAATAATCAAAATCATTCCATAAAAGACACTACTTTAACTAAATTACCTCCGAAAGTAGATCATGCCGAACCATTGTATATAGATTTAATGCGAGATTTAGGCTCACGAAAAGGCGAAGCAGAAATAAATGTTGGTTTTGGAAGAAACAACCACAAGCATTATAATGAATTCTACGGATTTGTAGAGTATGAATGGGCTATTGCGAACCGATTAGGTATGGAAGTCGAAGTACCATTCTCATTTAACCAACTTAATAAAGACAATACTCATTTCACTTTGCCAGGAAATAAAATAGAAGGTTTAAAACTTGCTTCTCAGTATACATTTTTGGTAAATGAGAACAGAAAATTATCAATGGCATTCGCTTATGTTCATGAGTTTGAATTGAACACATTTAAGGAATTATCAATCAAGGAAACATATTTACGGGAATGCGAATGAATCCAGTATTTATAGCTGCTAAAAACTTCCATAATTTTAACACCATATTATATACTGGACCTGTTTTTGATAATGATTATAAAGAACATATGATTGGGACTGGAGCCACAATAAATGCCAGCTGTTTGTATGTTATTCCGAATACAAAAAACTTCATAGGCTTAGAAAATAACATGGATATTGATGGAAATGGTTTTCATGATTATCTGCGACCTCAAGTTAAAGTTGCTGTAAGACACAATTTAATGGTTGGACTTGTAGGAGGTATACCCTTATCCCATGAAAATTCAAGAGGTGATTTAATGACACGTATTATTTGGGAACTATAAATGAGAATAAGCAATAGCCCTTCTTCTATCGTATCATATATTTTGAGGGGTTTACGTCTTTATTTTATCAATTTATATCCGTTGATACTTATTTAATTTTCTTCAAAGTTTCCAAAGAAATAATATCATATTCATCTTTAATAACATTCAACAATTCATTTTTAAGGATTCCTTTTTCAGATTGGAGCGATAAATTAATAAGTATGGGATCCGTATAATAACTTCCCTTACCATATAGCGTATCCAACACAGATTGAAAACTTTGCTGTTTTAGCGATATCAAATAAATGGTATCATTTTGATTTTTTATCTGAAGAATTTTTGGATTATTAGATTTAAAAAATGGCACCTCTTCTATCACCAAAGAATATCGATTATCTTCTTGAACAAATGGTTTATCAAATAATGAAACAATTAATGGAAATAAAATAACAAATAAAAGATTCCAGCTCGAATGAAATAATACACCCCACCAAAAATTTAGTTTAACACGAATAAATGAGATTATTAATCCTCCAGTTATTTGAGACAGAAACAAAAAAGGAATAAAAATATAATATATAGTATCATTATTATCATAATTGGAAGCATGAACAATTCCAAAAGAAAGTGATAATATATGCACCAAATATGGAAAAATTTTATCCCATGATTCTCTGCTCACTATAATAGCAACTAAACCTGAATATCTTAAAATACATCTAAAAAAGAATTCTTCAATTAACGGCACTAATAAAACAAGCATAAGAATGCTTGTTATCAAAGTATAATCTTCGAATACAGCCGCTTCTCGTAAAGGAGTTATATAATTGACAAATTCATAAATAGGATAAACTAGGAAACAAAGAATGGCTATTTCAAAAAGCAAAAGAATACCGAATATTCTTAGTTTTTGTCTAAAAGAAATTTCGTATTGTTCGTCTTTAGGATATCGGAGAAATTTAATTAGTTCGATAAACAGTTTCATTATTCTAAATTAACAAAATATCTGAGATCAATAGACCTTAATCATGTTTTTTAATTTCTCCATCCTACATGTTGTAATCAATATTTTACGAACATAATAAGCAGAAATATCTTTAAGATTGTATATTTACTATCTCTATAAACCAACCCTTAAATTTTATGAGAAAATTTTTGATACTCGTTACATTTCTTTTTTTAGAGCTAAATGCTTTTAGTCAACAAAACCCCGTTTTCCCAGGAAATTATGCAGATCCTGAAGCAATTATTTATAATAATACCTACTGGATTTATCCTACATATTCGGCACCTTATGAGGAACAAATTAAGTTTGATGCCTTTTCCTCGAAAGATTTGGCTACATGGACTAAACATGCTAATATCTTAGACAATAAAGAAATAAAATGGGCAAAGCGTGCGATGTGGGCGCCTTCAGTAATTGAGAATAATGGGAAATATTATTTTTTCTTTGCAGCCAATGATGTCCATCAAGGAGAAGTAGGCGGAATTGGAGTAGCTGTAGCAGACAAACCCGAGGGGCCATACAAAGATTTATTAGGAAAACCATTAATTAGTGATATCATCAATGGCGCCCAACCTATTGACCAGTTTGTATTTAAGGATAAGGACGGCACATTTTATATGTATTATGGTGGTTGGAAACATTGCAATGTGGTGAAATTAAGTTCTGATTTTACTAAATTGATTCCTTTTGATGATGGAACATATTATAAAGAGGTTACTCCTAAAGATTATGTAGAAGGTCCAATTATGTTTATCAAAGACGGAAAATATTACTTTATGTGGTCAGAAGGTGGATGGACTGGACCTGATTATAAAGTAGCTTACGCAATTGCGGATAATCCTCTAGGCCCATTTGAAAGGGTAAATACCATTCTCGAACAAGACCCAAATATTGCTACTGGTGCTGGACATCATTCGGTTATCAAAATTCCTAATAAAGAAAAATATTACATTGTGTATCACCGAAGACCTTTAGGAAAAACAAGTGCACACGATAGAGTTACCTGTATAGACGAAATGAAATTTGACAAAGATGGAAAAATCATTCCAGTCAAAATGACTTTCGAAGGTGTGAAACATGTGTTGAAATGAGGCTGTCTCAAAATGGACAGTCTCTTTTTTTGATTTCAACGCCTCATAATTTGGTTTAATCGATTGATTTTCATATATTTATAGTA